>CAYXCP010000005.1:0-4397 GCA_964463455.1 uncultured Gammaproteobacteria bacterium | reverse complement strand
CAGCTCCTGCTGCACCAGCGGCGCCAGCAGCAACCGAAACAAAACCTGAAGAAAGTAGTGAAGTAAAAAAAGTGTAAACACCGTTTTACACTTCATCAAAATTATATTATCATTACTTATCGTTATTCGTTTGCTATAATATATAAGTCGCATGAATACAAAGTATATTTTCGTTTCCGGAGGTGTTATCTCGGGAATCGGAAAAGGTATTACCTCAGCATCTACTGCTCTCCTGCTCAAATCCGCAGGATATACTGTCACCCCCATAAAATTTGAAAATTATCTTAATATCGACGCAGGTACCATAAATCCGATCGAACACGGTGATCCGTTCCTATGCGAAGATGGTGCAGAGACAGACATGGATATCGGCACCTATGAGAAGTTTTTAGATCAGGATATGGGTAAGGAAAACTTTGTTACCATGGGTCAGATCTATAAAACGGTAATCGATCGTGAACGCAGATTCGAATATAACGGCGAAGATGTTGAAGCAATCCCTCATATTACAAACGAAATAATCGATCGTATCACCTCACTTGCAGCGAAATCGAAATCAGATATCATGATCATCGAGCTTGGAGGAACGGCAGGCGAATATCAGAACGTATTCTATTATGAAGCATCACGGATCATGACTCTTAAGAATCCCGGTGATGTCATTCATATTCACGTTTCCTATGTGCCAACTCCTGGTCACTTAGGCGAACCAAAAACAAAACCGACACAGCTTTCTGTTAAAACATTAAACTCAATGGGTATACAGCCCGATTTTATCGTTGCACGCTCCGATAAATATCTTGATCAGCGCAGGCGTGATCGCTTTGCATTGTTCTGCAATATGCACGCAGGCGATATCATCTCAAATCCTGATTGCGATACCGTATACGAAATTCCGGGAATATTACATGAACAGGAACTTGATCAGAAAATCCTTCGCAAACTAGGACTTCCCGTTCGCGAACCTGACATGACTGCATGGACCGATCTTGTTGCTAAAATAAAAGCTAAGAAAGAAAAGACAGTCGAAATCGCAATCATTGGTAAATACTTTGGTACCGGCGATTATCAGCTTCGCGATTCATATGCAGCATTATTTGATGCTATTAATCATGCAGCAGTTCATAACGGTGTTGAAGTAAAAGCACGCTGGATCGATGCTGAAAAGATTGAAAAAGTAGGTGCCTCTATCATTGGCAAACCAAACGGACTCATTGTTCCTATTGGATGGGGTGAACGCGGGTCAGAAGGCATGATTGCTGCAGCTTCCTATGCTCGCACTGAAAAAATCCCTTATCTCGGCCTTTGTTACGGCATGCAGCTTGCCTGTGTAGCTTTTGCGCGTGATCTTATCGGCTGGAAAGATGCAAACACAACTGAAAATAATCCAAAGTCAGACCATCAGGTCATTCATTTGATTCCTTCACAGAAAGAGATGATTGAACGCCGTGCATATGGCGGAACCATGCGGCTTGGCAGCTGGGATGCTATTGTAAAAGAAAATACACGTGCTTTCAATATTTACGATAGATACAACGGATTCGATGATAAGAGTAAAGGATTAACGAGTGAGCGACATCGACACAGATATGAATTTAATGACGATTATAAGGATGAATTTGAACAGAAGGGTCTCGTCATCAGTGCACGCTCAGTTGTTGAAGGTTTGTGTGAGATTATTGAGCTTCCTGAATCTGAACACCCGTTCTATGTAGGTACTCAGGGACATCCGGAATACAAGAGTAGACCGATTTCTCCACATCCGATATTTATGGCATTTATTGAGGCTTGTAAAAACGTTAAGTAGGTGGTACAATTTAGACTTGTCATGCTGAACCCGTTTCAGCATCTCATATTAGAAAGCAGATCCCGAAACAAGTTCGGGATGACACACAAACACATGGCAAACTCTATAACATACAAAGAAACAGAAATAAAAATAGGTGACTCAGTAACAGTCAGCTACAAGATTAAGGAAGGTGCAAAAGAGCGTATTCAGCTTTTTAAAGGCATCCTTATGAAAGTAAAAGGCAAAGATGATGCTACTCGCTCTATTACCGTACGCCGCGTTTCTAATGATGGTATAGGTATTGAACGTATAATCCCTGTTGCTTCACCATTCCTTGCAGATATAACGGTAGACAAGAAATCAAATTCGACAAAAGCAAAGATCAACTTTATTCGTGGACTTTCCGGTTCACAGCTCCGTCGAAAACTCTATAAGAATGCTCCAAGAATGGTAAAATAAGTACATGTACACCCGGCATCTTACCGGAATTTCAGGAGAAAAACTTGCACGTGACTTTCTTATTCAATCAGGTTACTCTATTGTGACCACTAATTATCGCTGCAAAACAGGCGAGATTGATATCATTGCTTCCAAACAAAATAAACTCCATTTTATTGAAGTAAAAACACGCTCTTCCTCAAAACAGGGTATGCCCTACGAAGCATATACCTATGGCAAAATGAAACGACTTGCCCGCGCAATCCAGTATTACTTAACTACAGAACGACCTTCAATCAAATCCTATGCATGTGATCTTCTCTCTATTTTATATGCAGAAGGAAGACCTATCATAAAGCTCTACGAAAATGCACCAATGCCGCTCTGAATCTTACATATCTATTACTTGTAAGTTTTGGTTCTTTTTATATAATGGGATCATATGATAAACATCGTAAACAGTGTCGTTTTAACCTCGTTTCAGAAGTTCGTAACCTTTCTTCCGAGTTTATTCGGCGGGATTATTATATTTCTCATCGGCCTGGTACTTGCGAGTCTGTTGAAGAAAATTCTTCTGTCCATCTTCACCTTCTTTAAACTGTCGATGATTCTTCAGAAACTTAAGCTCATGAATAAAAATGAAGTCCGCGTATGGGAAGAAGTACTAGCAGAGCTCCTGAGATGGTCTGTGGTAGTTCTCTTCCTGATTCCTGCTCTTGAAGTCTGGGGGCTCTCACGCGCTACAGCGGTGCTGAACCAGTTTTTGTTCTATCTGCCAAACGTCATCATTGCAGTTATCATCGGATTTGTGGGACTTGTCGTTTCAAACTTAGTATCTGATGTCGTCCTTCGTACTGTTACGACAATTGGTGCTGGAAGTGCAAAAACATTAGCCTTATCAGCAAAATGGGTAATCGTATTCTTTACTATTTTAATCGTCTTAAATCAGTTAGGTATTGCACAGGACCTCATCCGTATTCTCTTTACCGGCATAGTAGCGATGCTCGCACTGGCAGGCGGCCTGGCATTTGGTCTGGGAGGTCGTGATGCAGCAAAAGATCTGATTGCACAAGTACATGATAAGCTTAGAGGTGATGCGAAAGATATGAAATAATGCATATCCTACAGATTAGATAAACGATTAACAAATTGAGTTTATCCCCATGACGACTAAAGAACTAATCGAGAGAAGACTCACGAATCAGCTTCTTATTCATTCACATTTCAAAACTCCCCAGCAGATCGTTTCGTGGTTTGGCGCTATACAGTCACAGGATTATGCGGGCGCAGTATGGGCAGTCTTTCAACGCCTACCTCAATCTTCATATGATGAAATAGAATCTGCATACAATAAAGGATTAATACTCCGTACTCATGTGATGAGACCTACCTGGCATTTTGTTGCTCCGGAAGATATCAGATGGATGCTCGCGTTAACAAAGGATCGCGTAATCCGCACCATGAGCACATATAATAAATCACTGGGGCTGACTGATTCGCTCTTCGAGAAGAGTTTGACCATCATACAAAATGAACTAAAAGGACATAATTATCTGACAAGAAATGAATTAGGAGAATTACTTAAGCGAAATGGCATATCCTGGCGAGGTAATGGACTTGCTCATCTGGTGATGTACGTAGAAGGAAACGGTGTCATATGCAGCGGGCCTAAGAAAGGAAAACAACATACCTATGCATTGCTATCGGAGCGAGTACCGGAAGTAAAACCTATGTCACGAGATGACGTATTAAAGGAACTGACAAAGAAGTATTTCCAGAGTCATGGACCTGCACAGATTTCAGATTTTGTCTGGTGGTCCGGACTCCTGACTTCCGATGCTAGAAAGGGGATTACATTACTTAAAGATCTACGATCAGATGTTGTTGAAGGCAAAACATATTACTACTTTGACACACCATTTCATAAGCGTACTAGAAAGATATTTTTACTCCCTAATTATGATGAATATACGGTTGCGTATACAGATAGGGAAGTGCTCACACAGAATGTAGATAAATCAAAACTCGATTTCAGACAAAATGCATTGTTTAATAATGTGATACTGATTGATGGAAAAATAGAAGGTCTCTGGCGGAGAACACTCAAAACCACATCTGTACAGGTCGAAACAAGACTCTTCAAAACGCTAAGTTCTGATGAAAAGAAGGA
>CAYXCP010000004.1:13569-20176 GCA_964463455.1 uncultured Gammaproteobacteria bacterium | reverse complement strand
GCTCCCCCGCCTGGACTCGAACCAGGAACCTCGATGTTACACTTATCCAATACTTTCGTAAAGGCGTGGACTATATCATCTCCCACTTACCGTGGGAGCGGGGCGCTAACTGGTGTACTCACCTAGTCTCTGAACCTGCCTTCGCTAAAGCTAAGGCAAGGTAAACCTGCCTGCCTTAACGAGGGATTGGCTGCGGATTACCATTATCTTTCGATTTTAGGTTTCCCGCAATTCACCCCGTTTTTCCGTACCGGATTACTCCGGAAGGCTGCCTACTGACAGCATCTTGCTCTACCGATTGAGCTACAGGGGAAAACGTTCTTTAACTTTATTATTATACCACGACTCGCTAAAGATTCCACAGATCCACCCCATGAGCCTTCTAGTAATCCGTACATCTGATACTCGCAATGAAAATATACCGTATTTATGGAAGTTTTTTTTGATTTTCTTACTATCTCTTTTTTTTACAAGACATGTTTTTTGAAACTGTTCGATAGGTACTCCTGAAATATGTGACCAATATTCTTTTGCTTTTACTTCATCATTACCTTCATGAAGCCAGATAGCACCTCTCAACCTGGATTCATCGATGTTGCAATGATTATGCGCCCACTTTGACATAAACTGAATTAAGTATGGATCAGCATTTGTGAACTCAAATATGTGATCGCTTTTTGTTCCTTCCGAGACATATAATGCGATACCAATAAGAAGTTGTTCGCGCACACTCATAGTTCCAATTTCATTGATGCCGCTTTGTAGTAGCTCTTCTTGTTGTAGCAGTTTCTTTCGTCTGTTGGTTAGTGACCCTTTAAGAGCACCAGTAATTCCTCCGTTCTTCCTTTTAAGGGTCAATCGGTTTTGCTGATCAGTGGTAAGTGTGATATGTTCGCACCATCGCGATAGCGTATCTTTTGAAACATGAACATGCTCAAGGATTTCTTTATATGAAAGACCTTCTTTACGCAGAGCTTGTGCTTTTAGTTTGAGATCTAGCTTTCCGTAGTAACCCATGATTACATGGTAGTAGTCGAACCAGGGTGTATCAACGGACTATACGCTACAAACGGAGATCCTGAAACAAGTTCAGGATGACCCCACTTCCCCGCCGATTCGGCGGGTTCGTTAGGGGTGACCACGCACCAGTCGGTGCGGGTCAAAACGGCAGCGTCAGCGGCATATCCTTACTGCTTCCTGTATCTTCAATATATTTTTTCCAATCAACTTTGATCGTCTGCTTGCCGATTTCGTCGATGTAGTTGATCTCGCCTTTTTCGACGCCATAATCAAAGAGTGCCTTGGTGACCATCACATCGTCCAGACAGTATGACTTGAGCTCTTCTAATTTTCCTTCACGGTAATAATCAATCGCCATCAAACCATGGCCTGATTTTTTCTTGCCGAGCGTGCCCCAGATCACGTCATTGAGCGCTAATCGACGGCCGATCTTTTCACGGATATCTTCCAGAATATCAAACTGTGAGAAGTTCAACGTGTCACCTGGATAGTACGCCTGCAGAACAGGGATATCAAAACTGCGCGAGTTGTACCCGATGATATACGAGGCATTTTCCAGAATCGGAAATAACTGCGGGATCTCGTTCTCCATAAATGTTTTGCCTTTCTGGTCTGCGTAGTCATAGATAACTGCAACTGAGATACCGAGTTTGCGGTGATCATTAAACTCACGGAAGGTATGTTTTGTTTCCAAATCAAGAATAACAGGGAATTTTTTCATAGTGCGTACACGTTCTTAATTAATCTGTAATGGTTTTTCCTTGAAGATCTCCATCTCAAGAGCGGTAGATTCGGTATCGGCATTCTCAGACTTGATACTGATCGAATTCAGCTCGGTCTGAAAGCTTTTGTACATGCCGTCAAATACGCGCATGAAAGTCGATTTATCCTCCTGACTGAGGCTGTCGGCATTTGCCTGAAAAAATTCATCCATTTTACCCAGACTCCAGAGAATCTCCATAAAATGATGATTATTAATATTCAGGACTGACAGATCGCCGTGTACCGGTTTTACTTTAAAGCGCATCATGCGGACTTCGTCATACATTTCTTTTTCGGGAGGTTTGTTGTTCAGGATGGTATTCTGAAAGGTCGACATCATCTCGACTACATCCATTTTATTTTTCTTGTCCATAAGCTATAATAAGGAAATGTTAAGACAGAAGATCCAAAGCGACCAACTCGCCGCTATGAAAGCCGGTGAAAAGGAACGCCTCGAAACCCTCCGTTATATTGTAGCAAAAATGAAGTACAAGGAGATCGAGAAAAAAGCCGAACTGAGCGATGAAGAAGTCGTCGAGATCATACGAAAACAGCAAAAAGAACTCACCGAATCCATAACTGCATTTGAAAAAGGCAATCGTCCTGATCTGGTAGAACCGAGTAAAAGACAGCTTGAGATCATCACAGCCTACATGCCTCCTGAAATGAGTGATGAAGATTTAGCAAAAGCAATTGCCGAGCTCAAAGAAAAGAATGCTGAACTGATTGCCAAGAATCCAAAAGCAATCTATGGAATAGCCATCAAAGAACTCAAAAGCAAAGCAGATCCATCACGCATCACGAAACTGTTAAACTCCTGACAGTACGGGACGAACAGTGTTCGTCCCCTACAAATTTGAATTATACTTATAGTATGTCACTCAAAAAGATCCCGCTTATTCTATTGCTGTTTTTCTTCCTCTCTGCATTAACCAAGAACTTCTTTGAGTACAAAAAAAACATCAAGTTCTACGAAGATTACAAAACGTCATACGAAAAAGAAAAAAAGAGAAACATCCAACTCAAAACTCAGGTACTCAAAAACAGTGATCCGGCAGAAGTCGAAAAAACAATCAGGAACAAACTCAATCTTCTCAAACCAAATGAGATAGCCGTCATTATACCGAATCCGACCCCCACTCCGGTTGTCATTACGCCCTCCCCGGCGCCGGTATATGAACAGTGGATCAATGTTTTTATGAAGTAATATCTGCTTGTTGAGCTAATCCCGATAAATAACCCTTTATCTTTCTTAAAAAATCCATACTTTTCCTAACTCTTATTCTAACAACACCATGGTATTCATTTTCGTTTTCATATATTTTTTTCCATGCTGCATTTTGATAAAAAGATTTCGAAAATAAATGCTGGTCAATTCCTAGTTCTTTACTCCAAAATTGTTCAATTGCCTGAATACGGTCTTTATATGCTGCATTAACAGTAACTCTTACTAATAGGTCGTTGCTGGTTACATTAAAACATTTATAAAGCCACATAATAAAAAATTTAGCCATATCCTTATCACTTGTTGCTAAGCCTATCTGATGGTCTTTCTTAAATCCTTCTCCCCAGCAAAGCGTAATGCCAGTTATAAATATGTCTCGAAGCGAAAGAGTTCCCACTTCTGCAATACCCGCTTTTAACAAAGTTGCTATTTTTAGATCTAGCATTTTTCGTTGATGTAACATATAAGACGCTTTTTTTCCAAAGAAGGGATCTTTACTCCTTTGACTGAGTTTAGATATCTATTCTGATGTTAACTGAACATCTTGGCACCACGTACTAACACTTCCCACTGATACACCAAGTGTTTTTGCTATAACCTTAATGCTTTCGCCATTTCGACGCATTACTCTTGCTTGTATTTTTTTGTCTGATTTTGCCATAGTATGAGACCTACTGTCCAGTACAGCATATTCAGTTTTGACTTTTTATATAGTGTTGTGTATACTCACCTTACATTGCGGGGTAGTGTACGGTTGCACAGGAGGCTCAATAATGGGCTCATAATTAAGCAATTTTTTATGATAATCGGCTATAACGGTGAAACCCTACCATTTCGATGGGGGCAATACCGTGGGAACCTTTTTAGGATTCTTCGTATCTAATTAGGACTCCGTAGAGACTACACGCCGACCCCAGCGCAGCTGGGTGAAGATATAGTCCTACCCTCTAAGTAATTGGAGAAGGTGCATAATCTCCTAGGCCGGGTTCAACTCCCGGCCCCGCAACATAGGAAAAATAAGATTGTTAAACTGTTATACTGTTATATTGTTACGATATAACAATTTAGCAACCTGCCTGCCGGCAGGTATAACAATTATTATTTTGCAACTCTCTCATGACTGACCCTCTGGTGTCTGTAATAATTCCCGTTTACAACGAGGAACATAACATTGAACCTCTTCTTAAAAGGTTATTGCCGATACTTAGCAAATATAGTTATGAAGTATTGTTTGTGAACGATGGCTCACGCGACAAAACGCTTGAGCATTTAAAAAAACACACATCTAATCCAGCTATCAAAGTAGTCACCTTTTATCGCAATTTTGGCCACCAGGTAGCACTTACCTGCGGATATATCCATGCAAAGGGTGATTGTGTCATCAGCATCGATGCAGACCTTCAGGACCCCCCTGAGATCATAAATGACATGATAGAAAAATGGCAGAAAGGCGCCATGATTGTATACGCAAAACGCGAAAAGAGAGAAGGCGAAGGATTTATGAAAAAATGGTCAGCACACATGTTCTATAAATTCATCAACTTCCTTTCTGATGTTCCGATCCCGCAGGAAGTGGGTGATTTCCGATTACTTGATCGCAAAGTAGTCGCTTTCTTAAATTCCCTCCCCGAACAGTCCCGATTCCTTCGCGGACTCGTTGCATGGGGCGGATATCCAACTGAATATGTGTACTTTACCCGCGAGCGCAGACATACCGGAAAAACACATTACACCTTATCACGCATGATCAACCTGGCGCTTGATGGCATCACGTCATTCTCGACAAAACCGCTCCGCCTGGCATCGTATTTAGGATTCACGGCAGCAGCAGTCGGATTCCTTGGCGTGATCTACGGTTTAGTTGGTCGTATCTTTCTGGAACAGTACTGGGTAACAGGCTGGACAGCACTATTTGTCGGTATCATGTTTCTGGGAGGCGTGCAGCTCATTACGATTGGTATTATTGGAGAGTATATGAGTAAAATATTCAAAGAAGTTCAACACAGACCCCCGTTTATTATTCGTGAAACAGAAAATATATGAAAATAGTAGGAATGCTCATACTAGCTTGTGGTTTCGCGTTCCTTCTGTTTGTTGTCTACGCCTTTATCAAAAACAACAATAACATTATTTCCCCCATACCAGAAGAAAAGGGTGTAAAGGTAATCTTCGTATCTCCTACTCCGTAAGTTACGGCCCTCCGATCGTGAAGTTGAATAGATTGAACGAGCTCCCGTCGAGGAACAGGAACTGGATCGTTTTAAGGATGAGGAATGCACTTAAGTAAAGTACAAATCCAATGATCGCAAAACGCAGTGTCGTCTGTGCTTTTTTTACTTTGTCAGGACTGCCAAATGAAGTAAGGTAGTTATAGCCTCCAACCACAAACATAATAAAAAGGACAAGAATAATAAAGTATGAGGATAATGAAAGGATATTGCCATATACCAGTTCAAGACATCTGAGCGTGGGTACACCAGTCGGTGTGCCATCATCTGTACACTGAGACCAAGTTGTGATTGCGACGGGGGCACTTGGTGCTGCGCTAGCTGCGTATACGGGGGCTATAATACTAAACGTAAAGTATTGATTGAGGTTGTGTATTGACTTTCTGATATTTTCTGAAGATAGTATATTCATATCTGCTTACGTTATTACAAGCAATCTACGGAGAGCAGACTGCTTGTAATATTGGTTCAAGTTATTAACAAGGTGTTACTGTGTTAGCTGTGCCCGGGATGATACTTGGGATTGTGAGAGGACATGCTATCCCGAAGCAGATATTGCAATGGAATACGACTTTTTCAAGTGTCCAGATAATACTTAGTACGACAACGATCAAAACTACGCCTACTACTGCTGCGACGATCTTTTCTCGTGCTTTTTCTACACCTTCTTTACTACCTCCTGATGTTACCCAACCGAGGGCTCCAAGGAGTAAGAAGAACAAGGCAAGAAGGCCTGCCATGACAAAAAAGAAACGGATAATGAAGGTAAGGATTGCACCGATGCTTGGAATATCCCACCCTAAACTTACCGAAAGATCACTCGCTGCTCCCGATGCAGCATATACTGGTGCAACCAGCGCGTACGCTGCTTTACTTGAATATTTCGTGATAAAATTTTGTATCTTGCGCATAAAGAATTTTGTTAGAAAATTGATAATTAATTAATAATAAATGCCACACTAATTAGATTAATGCTAAGACACTTTAAAATATTTGTCAAGTGTGAATTACCTATTCTAATCTGCTTCATTGCAGTTGCCGCTTCTATATATCATTCTGCATTATATACATCGTTCATCTGGGATGATGAAGGCCAGATAGTTCAAAATGTTCTTCTCAGAGACATCCAGTACTGGCCGCGACTTTTTAGCAACGGCACCTTCTATAACGGTGGTGACCTGGCAGGATTATTTTTCCGACCACTGATGTCTATCTATTTTTCTATCATTTATCTTACACAAGGACTTAATCCATTTGCCTTTCATATCATCCAATTATTGCTACATATACTGAATTCCTGGCTTATCTATATATGCATAAAAAAGATAATTGTGAGTTCCCGTACGTCAAAAACCATTGCTATTCTCATTGC
>CAYXCP010000004.1:3395-13469 GCA_964463455.1 uncultured Gammaproteobacteria bacterium | reverse complement strand
TTCTGCGAGAACCTATATCAGATTTCCTGTTGCTTTTATACTGTTACTGTGTTCTCTATTCAGTAAAGAATCCGGTGTGTTGTTTATATTTCTCGATATATTCTATGTGTTTATATACAATCGCGCATATGTAAAGCACATGCTGGTTACTGCTTGTGTACTTGTTTTTTTATATATATTGATTCGCTGTAACATTGCACACCTTTGTATTACTCCTACCGGTATAACTCCCATGTTAACAGCTCCTTTATGGCAACGGCTTATCAACATGCCGCTTCTATTTCAAACATATATTGGTCTTTTTATATATCCCGATGTTCTTGTATCCTCACGCCACTGGATTATTACATCTGTTAATTTTACTCATTTTTATGGACCTTTAATGCTCTCTATAGCATCAATCACAGGTTTGATAGCTGGATACTATAGAATAAAGATAGAATACAGACCACATTACTTATTTTTCTTCCTTTGGTTTTTCTCAGGTGTATTGTTGCATCTACAAATAATTGCTCTGGATTTTACCCTTGCCGAGCGATGGTTATACATGCCAATCGTTGGAATCATCGGAATGCTAAGTATCTTCCTGGCAAACAACTTGAAAAAGAAATACATACTCATTTTATTTGGCATGATACTTATGTGTGCAGCGATACGATCGTATATACGTGTTCAGGATTGGAAAGATCCTTACATTCTTTTTATGAAAGACACAGCTAACAGTCCAGATGCCTACGATCTTCATATTAATCTAGGAGTAGAGTTATTTAAAAAACATAGATACATAGAAGCAACTGACCAATTTTATACATCAACACAGATCGCTCCAAGAGCTGTTCAAGGGTGGCTTAATTTGGGGATCATGTACGAGACTATGAATAAGTCTGCTTCTGCTGCAGCTGCATACAAAGAAGGTATATCAAGAGGTCAGTATCCTTATGCTTTTATCTATGACAATTATGCTACACTCCTGATAAAAGAGCATAGATATGATCAAGCTCGTGCTATCCTTACTCAATCTATACGTTTATTTCCGGCATATACTCAGTTTGTAGCGCTATATAATCAAATTAATGATAAACAAAAAAACCATTGATATCGCCGTTTTGTTAAGTATAGCCCTGATTGGATGCTTGACATATTTTCCTGCTTTTACCGCCCCGTTTGTGGTAGATGATTTTGGGCTAGTAGTCCGCAATACAGTGATACGCTCTCTTTCACACATTCCCACTTTCTTCAGTGGGGGAACTTTTTATGGTGGAAACGATGTGCATCTGGTTGGAAGTTTTTACCGTCCTTTAACTGTACTCTACTATGCTCTTGTATATCATTTTTTTGGACTCAGTTCATTTCATTATCATCTGTTTTACATTTTGCTTCATATCATAAACACGTTCCTTGTATACTTTCTTTTCAAAAAACTAATCATAAACAAAATGTTATCTTACCTATTGGCACTCATATTTCTTATACATCCTATGCAAGTTGAGAGTGTAACATATATATCGACGCATGATATATTACCTTTCATGATGGGAATAATTGCTCTTACAGCAGTAATACACCATGTAACTTTTATCATACCAGTGATATTGCTTACACTTGCGCTATTATTTAAGGAATCGGCTATTATATTTTTCGCAATTATTATCTCATACACCTATATTTTTAGAAAAAAGAAATTTCTGGTATATACTACTTATCTTGCATTACTCTTTATATGTTACAGCATTGTACGGTGCAAAATAGGACACATCTGTACTACAGCAGGAGATAACAGTGCTCTCACTAATGCTCCTATTATAGGGTACTTTATGAACTTGCCAGCAATACTGTTTTTTTATTTTAAAACGTTTTTTTATCCTGTAACTCTCGCACATGGACAACATTGGTATATAAGGAATCCAACACTGCTGGATTTTTATATACCCCTTCTTGGACTTATTGTTATAGGTGGACTACTTTTTTCAGGCTTGCTTTTTATATTTGCACGGCACTATAAAAATACACTACTTAATGCTCCCCATAGAAAGTACGTCTTTTTCCTCCTGTGGCTTAGCTTTGGTCTTCTGATGTATATGCATTTCATTCCCGTCGACTTTACTGTAGCAGACCATTGGTTTTATCTACCGATGGTCGGACTTCTAGGAGTGATTGGACTCACTATTCAAGAGAGTCCACTACATAAGAAGAAGTATGTATATATATTACTCATAATTGTTATCATTACCTTCGGTATACGCACGTTTTACCGCAACATCGACTGGCAAGATCAATTTCGATTATTGCTAAAAGACTATCCAAACTCGCCTCAATCATACGATATAGAGAACAACATTGGATACGAACTCAGTCATCGTGGGAAAATAAAGGAATCCATTGTTTATTTTAAGAGAGCAACAGAAAGTGCTCCTACGTATCCTATCGGCTGGCACAATCTTGGTACAGCATATGAAAGCCTGGGAGAGTATGAAACAGCATTAACATATTACAAAATTGCGCAGAAAGGACAGGGTTTTTACCCTGCATATGAACGATACGCTATCGTACTTATCCATCTCAATAAAATTAAAAAAGCACGCACTTTTTTACTTCAACAAGCAATACCTAAGTTTCCTTATAACCAGAAGTTTAAAGAACTGCTTAGGCAAGCCGATATTGCAAAGCCTCGGCAATAAAGGTGTCCTCTATTTCATCACCCTCAGCAAGATCTGCAATTGTCTGTGCAACTTTAATAATCTTGAAATATGATCGTGCCGATAACGATAATTTGGTAAGCGCCTGTTTTAATAGTGCGTTTGCTTTATCAGTGAGATGGCAGTAGGTACGGACATGACGCGAATTCATCATGCCATTACATGCAATATATTCCTTCTCAAGTCTTTTCTTTTGAATTTCCCGTGCTCTATTCACACGCTCGCGTATCGCGCTGCTTGATTCAGGTACAAAGGTATTATTTGTAAGTGACTCATCGCTAACCGGCAGAATATCAATATGTAGATCGATACGATCGATAAGCGGCCCGGATAATTTCTTACGATATTTCATGACAGACATCGGCAAACATTTGCAGGCTTTCTGGGGATGACCGAGATAACCGCAGGGACATGGATTAGACGCAGCGATAAGAATAAACCTGCAGGGAAAAGTAACACTCCCCGCCGCACGTGCAACAGTCACTTCACCATCTTCAAGAGGCTGTCTCAATGATTCAAGAACTGATAACGGAAATTCGGGGAATTCATCGAGAAACAATACACCATGATGTGCCAGCGAAATCTCACCGGGTGAAGGATTCGTTCCCCCGCCAATGAGACCTACTTTTGAAGTTGTATGATGAGGCGATCTATAAGGAGGTCGTGTGATCAAGGTCTGTGAATGAAGTAACCCCGCAATAGAGTAGATACGTGTCACATCGAGAACATCATCGTGTTCAAGTGAGGGTAGAATGGAAGGAAACGCGCGCGATAACATTGTTTTACCTACTCCAGGTGGACCTTTCAGATGAATATTGTGATACCCTGCCGCTGCAATCTCAAATGCACGCTTTGCAATTTCCTGCCCTTTCACATCAGCAAAATCGAAAGATGAAGCTATTGATGATATCTGTTCCATCGGCAACGGCGCTTGCGGCGGTATGAGTTCAGTATTATTCAGATGAAGAATAAGCGCATTAAGTGAAGATACCGGAATTACCGTCACTCCTTCTACAAGCGCTGCCTCAGATGCGTTCATTGCCGGCACGTACATGGTCTGTATGTTCTGTTTTTTAGCAAGCATCGCAAATGCAATAAGTCCGGGAACCCGACGTAGATTTCCTTCTAGAGACAGTTCTCCAATAAAGAGCGCATGTTCGAGAGATTCGTGAGTGATAAATCCACTGGATGCAAGGATACCGACTGCTATGGGCAGGTCAAAACCTGATCCGGTCTTAGGAATGTCTGCAGGCGCCAGATTTACGGTGATACGCGAATCTGGCATTTCAAATCCTGCGTTTACAATGGCTGTTCGTACACGATCTTTTGCTTCATCGATGGCTTTCCCCGCGAGTCCGACAATAGTAAGGCCCGGAAATCCACGGCCGGATACATCTACTTCAACATCAACGAGCATGCCATCGAGGCCAACTGCGACTGAGCTATTAACGTGAGTTAGCATATAGCCATCGTAATCCATGAAGATCTGGATTACGATGGACTATAAACTACACTTTCTTTCTTTTAAGGACGTAGACTCCCATGATCAAACCTGATATACCAAGTAGCAAGAGTACGATGACTATAACCATCAAATAGTTTGATGATGATACCATTCCGGTAAGTGAATTCTCATTACCTTTCATCCCTGCCTTTGTCCCTGTCGGACTTACAGGTGCAGTAGGAGGTGCCGTAATCGTTTCACCTTTACTATTTTTATATGCGTACGGGTTAATATTATTCTTTTGCATTTCTTCTGCATTTACTGCGAGAAACTCTGATGTCTGTACTTCACCGGTCGTTCCTGTCGATGAGGTATATTTCAGACTGTAAGGCATAAATGGCAGGTATTCAGAACTGATTTTGAAATGACCATTCTCGTCTGTTTTTGTGACATATGATGGTTTCTGTGAGAATTTAAGATATACGCCTACGGTCGCATTCTTAAGAACTAATCCATTACTATCCATCGCATGTCCTTCGACATAGTTCAGTATAGGTTCAAATCCTACACTGGTTCCTGTTTCCTGTGCATCAACTTTCCAGTGAAGTCCCGTTATAGAATAAACGGCGTTCGCAATCGAATTGAAAATCTTCCCTGACCATGAAAGACCTGGGGATGTAAGATCTACTTTCTCAAGTGTGATCTTCCCAAATCGTTCAAGAGGCTGCAACTGCGATTGATCAACTTCAAATTTAAATGATCCATTTTTAGTTGCAGCTATGGTCTGGAGTAAGCGAACAGGTGATGCAGACTGTGCATTTACTGCAGTCACCGGAACTGTATATACCTTAATCTTTGCAAACGGATGTGACACACGACCTTCAACTGTCAGGATACTACTATATTTATCTTTGAGCTGATAGTAGTATTCCATGAGTTTAACCGGATAGTGCTTTCCTATTCCAGCTGGAACGGGATCTAGAGGTATATCACGATGTGCAATCTGACCTGTCTGTTCAATTACATAATTGCGTCCATCGTTTGGCATTCCAGGAACGGGTGTTACATTCGTATCCGTTGTAAATGCCGGATATACATCGGAATATATTTTTGAATAATTATTTGACAGATTTTCAAATGATGCAGGGAAGGTATATGCGCCTCTGCTCACTTTCAGCATATAACTGCCATCCGGTACAACATAACTAAACATACCGTCTTCTTCTGTCTGCTGAGTAGGATCGATTCCTGTTGTGTTAGTTCCGCCTACCTGAACATAACCAGTATCTGTTTTTTCAAGTAATGTAACCGTTGCATTAGGAATCGGTTCTAAAGTCTGACTGTCAAATACAGTACCATAGGGATCATAGCGTTCTGAAACACAGTCGGCTGACGAATTCTCAAGATCAAATGTTGCTTGCTGTTGCCCTCCATCTTTACCTGACTGGAAACTTGGTGTTATATAGTTGAGTGCAAGAAATTTATGAAGTGCTGGTTTTGTTTTACTCTGCCATTCAACTGGCCCACTACTTAAGTTACCTGTATTATCACTTTGTATTGGATTTAAAACGACTGTTTTACCATTACCCGCTTGAAACAGCCCCTGGAAATTGTACCCAATCAGTGTCTGCAGACGAGCAAGATTATTGCTTCCCTGGAACACTTGCTGATCGAGGTCTGCACGACCGGTTGTACATACTTGACCTTCTGAAGTGCCTACACATTCTACGATATATGTTTCACTGTTTGGTACCAGTAGTGCATCGGGTTTTGCACTCAATCTTGTTCTATGTCCTTTATTACCTTGCCCCGAACAATGATTTGCCGCAATATTACACCAGTCATTTTTCAGACATACCCATCGTTCGTTTTTAGCGACACCATTTGGATCTACAGTAGGGGTAGGAGTTGAAGTAACAGTTGCTGCAAAAGAGGATGTTGCAAAGCCTAGAATCGCAAGAAATAGAAATACCGATGAATAAAAAATGGTTTTTTTCATATACCTTCAAATTACTAAAATGTCTTGCTCTTGTCAACCGTCAATGCATTTTTATTACGATCAGTGGACTTGATTTCTATGTTTTTGTATATTGTATATATAAATATGTACTCCCGATTTTCAAAGTATCTTGTCGTCGTTTTTTCTTTGCTTATCGGTGTGGCTTTTTTTCTTTCAGTACATCCGAAAGTTGAGGCATATCAATACTATAAATTTGATATCGATCCCATCCCTTGCGGATGTCGAAAAGAACTCCAGGATGTTTACTCGCAGATTCGAGACAAAGATAATGTTGCACATAGCTGCGTCACTTCATACGAAGAATTTCTTGTTGATCCATCACACAGGCATTTCTGGGTAGAAGATCCGGAAATAACAGCACAGGGAAAAGCAGACGAACGAGCAAGACAGTTTATCTACTGGGTACTGAATAAGAATGCGATCGATGATCATCCCGCCATTAGAGCAATATGGAATTTTACCCGTAACATAGCGTATTTCTTTGTCGTAATCCTGGCAGTAGTGATCGGCATGGGATTTATTATCGGGCAACGCACGAACTTTGAGATCAAGATTAAGGTATGGCCGGCTATCTGGAAAATATTACTTGCACTTCTTTACATTACTTTCTCGGCAACGCTTGTCCTACTCATGATACAGCTGTCTGAACTTCTCATGAGATTTTTTATCGATACGCTTGGAGGCAAAGATCTCTTTAATATTTACTTCTCTAATAATAGTAGTAATGAAAAGAGTTACACCGAATTCATAGGATGTCGTGATATTAATATTCGTGCACAGGAAGGCGCGAATACAGAGATCATGATGCTTAAGCTCACAAACATCACCTATTACGTCATGGGATCGATGATCCTCCTTCGAAAAATTCTTCTCTGGTTCCTCCTGTTCGTTTCACCGTTCCTTGCCATACTCATGCCGTTTGTCTTTATACGAAACATTGGATGGATCTGGATCGGAGTCTTCTTCCAATGGCTTTTTTACGGTCCTCTATTTGCTCTCTTCCTTGCCGCGTTATCAAAAATATGGAAGAGCGGTATACCGTTCACATTTGATTTCTCACGCGTAAATAATTTCACCGCAGGAGGATATGTATATCCAACGGCAATAAACATATTGTATGGAGGCCCGGCACAAAAACTGCAGATTCTGAACAACGGCAACTACGTTGATACTTTCGTAGAATATGTGATCACCCTTCTCATGTTATGGGCAGTAACCTTTTTCCCATGGTGGTTGCTGCGTATTTTCCGTGATTACTGCTGTGAAATTCTTGCTGGCATGAATAACGTGCTTGTTTCGATGTATGACCAACTCCGCACATCGTTCCCACCGGCACCACCCATTATTCCGGTTACACCAACGGGTACCACTATTAAAACAGGGACAGCTCGTCCTCTTCAGGAACCAGTCGATCAGTTCAAGCCTACAGCAATTGATCGCCGTGGAGGCAGTGAACGTACGATTCCGGTACGCATTGAGACAATTGAGGAAATCAAACGTGCAAAAACAGAGCAGATCGTACAGTCACTCAATATTTCTGCCACCAAACTTACTGATATCGCCCGCTATGAGACAAATAACAACATGAAAGAATCGGTTACAAAGAATATTCAGTACCTCACCAATCCAGTGAAGGCTGAAACACCTGCCGAGCGTCAGAAATATATGAACATCCGCACTGAGCTTTTCAGTCGTGCGATTAAAGAAGATAAGATTGCTCGTGCAATACTGTCATCTACGTCAACATCACAGATTGAACAGATCAGGAAGAAAGAAGAAATTCTTAAATCAACACCTCAGCAGCAACCTGCAATTGATGTGATATCGAAGAGTACATCAATGGAGAAAAACAAAATAACCTCAGTCACCTCGACATACATGAATGCCGTCGCTAACAATTCGTCGATGGTTAACACAATCTCACAGCGCACACAATTACCGGCACAACAGGTACAGACCATCCTTACAACCTATTCACAGAATATCAATCAGCCAACCACACAGGTTATCAATAATATATCTAAGCAGACACACATTTCGAAAGAAAAAGTGCGTGACGTACTGAAACAGACCAACGTCATGACGCAGCAGTCGAGCACCATCAATCAGATTGCCAATACACAGCAGATTTCGAATGAAACGATTCAGAAAATATTACAGACACTTCCTGTCGAAGCGACATCACAGGCGACATCAACATCGGTAAATAAAGTGTCAACCAGTGAAACAGTCATCAACAATATCTCACAGACAACACAGATTCCTCAGCAACAGGTCCAGAATATTCTCAATACATACAATCAGAATATTTCCCAGCCGGTAACGCAGAACATTGCTGAAATATCTAAGCAGACACAGATCTCACAGGAAAAAGTAACTGAGGTCATTCACCGCGCGGCCGAACAGACAGCTCCTGCACAGCAGCTCTCGAACCTTGCAACAAGCCAGACCAGTGTAAGTCAGGTCGATAACAAACAGGCAATCACGAAAGTCATATCGTATAGCACGAATATGACTGAACAGAAAGCTTCAACAGTCACCAATACCCTGCTCAAGAGTATCGCATCGAATGAATCCGTTATCGAAAATGTACAGCAGCAGACTGGTGTTAACAAAACAAAAATTAAATCGATACTTACCTCGTACAGTCAGAACATGAATCAACCTGTCTCTGTCATGACCGAAAATATTGCAAAGACAAGCGGCGTCGAGAAAGAAAAAGTAAATCAGGTACTCAAGCAGGTAGTCAAAACAGTTAACTCTGACTTCCTTGCTTCAAAAGATGTTATTAAGGATGTCGCACAGAAAGAAAATATCAAAGTTGAAGAAGTCCAGAAAGTGGTAGATGCACAGGTACCAGTCGTCGCAGAACCGGAAAAACACATCGAAAAGACCATCGCAATTCCTGCATCTATCTCAATTGAAGACTATGAAGAAGTAAAGAAAATGTGGACACAGCAGTATGAAAAAGGTGAAGTACCTGTTCAGGAAAATATCGCATCACGTGAAGAATGGGTCGACCAGGACATTATCCTTATCACTAACACACTGAATAAGATGCTCGCTCCTGACGAAACTCTTCGTCGTGAAGGACTCGATGATCTTGGATTCATTCTTCCTATCTTTATGATTAACAACATAAAGGGAGAAGAATTGCTGGTCTATCTGAAAGCAAAACTTGAAGCTGCTAAGGCAGTAAAAACGGAGATTGAAAAAGAAAAGGAGATTAAAGAAAAGCTCAAGAATAAGACCGAAGACGAAGATGACTTGGTCGAACTCAAGAAAACAAAGAAAGAAGAACAGAATAAAGAGCTTCATATGGAAGTCGAAGAACCTGATGATGAAGGCAAGAAAAATGGTCCAAAAGAATTGACTGATGAAGATGTTACACCTGAACCAGGGCAACCAGCTGGTGATCAGCCAAAAGATCCTTCTCTCGTAAACAACTTCGATGATGGAATCGACGAATGAATCACTTGACTCATAAGGTCGATCTACTATAATGTAACTATTACTTATTTTGTATTAGTATATATGTTGAGCACACTGGTAATATCGTTGAGAGAATTTCTTGAAGCTTTTCTTATTATTGGTGTTTTCTTCGGCATATCGCGCAAACTTCAACTAAAACGGGAAAAAGAAATATTGCTTGCTGCCATTACCGGTGTTGTCATTTCTCTCTTACTCCCTATTGCAGTATTCCTGATTGGTGACAAAGTCCATGTAGTCTTGAATGAAAAAAACGCAGATCTGATTGCCGGTTACCTTATGATTTTCTCAGGATTCTTTATTGCATATGTGATCTTCTCTCTCCATAGCATGTTCCGTCACAAGAGATCAGAACATCTCCTGATAGCTCATGAAAAGCTGCAAAATAATATCTTCGATGTTTCTTTGTTCCTGACCATCGTATT
>CAYXCP010000004.1:3009-3385 GCA_964463455.1 uncultured Gammaproteobacteria bacterium | reverse complement strand
CTTTGTCCAGAATCTTGCCGGACTCATGATCGGATTTGGTATATCAGCTCTCATCGGCGTATTTACAAGTCTTGCCTATATCAAATTCTCTATCGGGAAAATATTTAAGCTGACTGAATATGGTATCGTACTTCTCGGCGCTTCATTCGTAAATAATGGATTGGGCGAGCTTATCGAGGTGTATTTTGATGTTCATATTTCAGATGTATTTCCTATCAAACTCATGTTCCTTCCGGATCATGAAACTATTCTCGGAAACTTCTTTAACACCATGTTTGGACTGCGTCAGGAGTTCAGTCTCGTAAGACTTGCCATTATGGTGTTATATGTGGCCGTTGTTTACCTTCTTTTCTTAAGATGTCGGCCATCACATCAT
>CAYXCP010000004.1:0-2999 GCA_964463455.1 uncultured Gammaproteobacteria bacterium | reverse complement strand
TACAGAAAGAAGCATCTGGTACAATTAAGCAGTATGGACTACTATAAGAAAATAATAACTATTGCTCAAGTAAATGATAAAGATGAAATAACAGGCGAGATAGAACGATGGGAAGCTCATAAAAAAGGTGCCCTTCATCGTGGATTCACTATTATTTTAACCTACGGAGATTTATATATCTGCCAGCTTCGCAAACATCCGGTATTTAACGGCGTTATCGACTTTGCGGCGTCTTCACACCAGATTTATACAGAAGGAAAGATGCAGGATATAAACGAGGCAGTAGCTAAAACGCTTGAACGCGAATGGAATATGAAACCTGAAGATCTCTCGAGTGAAATTACTCTAGCAGGTAAAGTACAGTACAAATCATTTGATGGAACATATACAGAAAATGAACTATGTCATTTCTACCGGGCGACTGTCACCAAGCTCCCCTCATTTAATAATGAATTTGCGTATGGGTATGGTCTCTTCACACGAGAAGAATTAACATCTGAACATCCTCCATTTAAAGCCGTCATTGCTCCGTGGGTTACTGCCTGTTTAGATGCTCGTATTGTTTAATTTAGCTTTCTCATCTTCCTTGCGGAACCACATAAAATAGATCACAGGAACAAAGAATAGCATGATTGCACCTGAAAAAGTCAGTCCTGCAATGATCGCTCCTCCGAGACCTCTCCATAAGGGATCTGAGATTGTAATCGGAATAAGACCGAGGATAGTGGTAATAGATGTAAGTAAAATTGGCTCTAATCGACTTTCTGCTGCGTCTGCGATCGCATGCTCAAGATCCATACCTTCTCTGCGGTTTCGATTGATTTTATCTACGATAAACATAGCATTCGTTACTACGATACCAAACAATGCAAGTACACCGATAAGTGCGGGGAATGACAATGGTGTGCCACTCAATGCAAATACAATAAATACTCCTGATATGGCTAATGGAATTAACATAAGAACGATAGCTGCCTGTCGATAAGAACCGAACTGAACAACCATGGTAATCAGGATGAGAATAAATGACAATCCCATGGCCTGGAAGATAGATGCAACAGATTTTGCATTTTCCTCATTCACACCACCTGTTTGCCATGAATAACCTGATGGCAGATTCAATTTTGTATCTGCAAATGCTTCCATATTTTTATTGAGCTCTGCGATGTTAAATCCAGGCTGCACGGTTGCAGATACTGAGATTGTTCTCTTGCCCCCTTCACGAGTGATAACGGTTGGATTATTCTCGAGTTTAATAGTACCCAGTGCGGATATCGGATATGTCATACCTGTGTTGTTACTTACCGTTAGTGCATTGAGTTCTTCAGGTGTAGCAGAACTTCGATCCATACGCATGTTTATTTCTTTTTCTTTATTATCAAATTTGATTTTATCGAGAGTGAATCCACTGGCATAGGTGCGCATCGCAAGAGCAACCTGGTCCACACTCACCCCTGCGGCAGACAATTTATCATTATCAGGAACGAACACCAGTTTACTTGTGCCTGGCTTTAATGATTTGGTCACATCAGTAATACCTCTCTGTTTTTGAAGATATGAGACGATATTGTCTGCATAATGATCCAGGACAGTAAGATCATCACCCAGTAACTTAATCTGTATGTCCGAACCGGCTGGTGGTCCGCCACTCTCTTCCTGCACACTTATGGTAGAGGTTGAATAGGCTTTATATTTGTTTCTGAGATTCTGGGCTATATCTATTGATGATGTAGAACGCTGTTCTTTAGGTACAAGTTCAAGAACGATAGAGGCAGCTCCTCTTGCTGAACTTGATCCCTGTCCGTTAAAGGTTTTTCCGACATCAATAAACACATGCTTCACATACTGAATCTTGCGAACTTCGTTTGCGATGTGCAGTGCTTCTTTTTCAACTTTGTCGTTACTTGTGCCAGATGGTAATTCGATATTCATATACAGAATATCTGCATCTGCTTTTGGAAAGAATTCACTTTTTACAAAACCTAGAGGTAATAACAGATATGCAAACAATGCAAACGTTATGACTGCAATAAGTGTATTTCTTCTTCCATGTTTAGAGGTCAGAACACGTGTAATGAGACGACGGTACACACGGCCTAATTTCTCAGAATTAATGATGCCGTGTACTAAGTATGGTTTTATTCGTGATGACACATTGCCTATCGCTGTTATTTGTTTCTGAGCACTCTGAACGAGAGTACTGCGTACTTGTGTATACACAAAAATAAGTAAACCTATGGCGAGCAAGATAAATGGCAGGAATATATTCTTTGGCAATATGGCGATAAGAACACCCCCAACAAGCAGTACACTGATTACCTGTAGCAAGATTCGTACTCTTGGAGCCATTGCAGGCTTTAAAATGACAATAAGAAGGGGTAATGTTACGGTAACCGCAAAGAATGTTGATGAGATCATCGTTGCGGTAACTACGATAGGTATTGGTTTGATAAACTCACCAATAATTCCAGTCGACAACAGTAATGGCAGGTATGCCCAGATTGTTGTGATAGTAGTTGACCAGATTGGAACGATAAAGTCACGCCATACCAGAAGACCTGTTTCCTGTGGCGTAAATCTATTGGTTCTATAGTAGGTTGTCATTGATGCTACAGTCACGATGGTATCGTCAATAGATGTTCCCAGAGCAAGAAGGAATGCGAACAGGGATATAAAATTGATTGTCATGCCAAACATATTCATGAAAATGAGGCTCGAGAGAAAGGTAAGCGGAATGGTAAATGATGCCAATAAAGCCTGGCGAAGTCCGAAGAATAAAAATAAGTTTATGAATACCAGTCAAATTGTTGAACCAAAGTCACCGAGAAGATCTGTGTATCTTTTTTTGATATCACTACCGGCGTTGGTTATATTCGTGACTTTGAACTGATCTCCATAGGGCGCAACAACTTCGTTTACTTTCTTTTCTACGATAGAAGCTGTGTCATCGATGTTAGATGACGATGATTTAAATACATTGAATGTGACTGATTGTTGAG
>CAYXCP010000003.1:7262-21901 GCA_964463455.1 uncultured Gammaproteobacteria bacterium | reverse complement strand
ACATCCATAATGAGCCCCGTCAGAATTGTCAAATCCGTAAACTGCAAGTGGACTTCCTGTTGCAGTCGCCTTCAATTGTCCGTTAGTTGTGTTTGCATTAAACGCACCTACTTGTCCATTTGAAGGCATTTCTCTTGCTACTAGAAAATTATCATCTATTGAAGATGTGTCAATTGCTTTACTATTTGCATCAACCATGTTTGTTTTTGTTACTAAAAATGGTTTTCCTGATTCAACACTTCTATAAACTGCTGCTCCAAGTAAAGTTCCATCGCTATTGTAAACATTAACAACTTGATCGACTTTAGCTCCTGGTGTTGCTGTAGGAGTTGGTGTGGATGTAGATCCCGGAATCGGTGTGGATGTCGGGACCGATGATGTTGGTGTGGGGCTTGCTCCATTAGTTGGCGTTACGCCACTCGCGCATGCAGGCTGTACACGGGCAACATTCGTGCAACTGGGTCCTTTCTGTGTTCCTGATGGTTGCTGATCTAGCTCCACTGCCTGCAGTGCTGCTTTTATCTGATTACAGGTAGACGAATTTGCGACATACAAATCAGAACATGCTTGAACAAGGCTGTTATATGCCGTTTTATAGTTTGAGGTAGGCGTAAAGTAAACAGTTAATGCCCGATAGAACACATTTGAGGCTTTATCACGGGCCACTGGCGTAATGGTACATCCATTAAATGAACCGCCGGTTACCATAAGATAAAATGCTTTGGTAATTATGGTCATATTCACATGAATGCCACCATCATCAGATGAACCACAATAGTAATTCGTAGAGAATAATCTGTCAGGATGTGCTCCACTACGATCCCGGCTCGGAGTAGATGCATCTCGAACAAAGCCAAGTGACGTTGTTTCTCCTATTGTCCAGTTAGCTGTATCCACACTCAGTGCCATTACGTCAGAAAGCGCTTCGTTTAGTGCACCTGACTGATCAGTAGTGAGAAGTGCCGCTGTATTTTCTGTTACCGCATGTGTAAACTCATGCACAAGAACGTCCTGGCCAGACATGCCTTCACAGATGCCAAAATAATTTCCGGGTGCTGAAGACCAGAATGCATTCGGACACTGTGTCTGGGTAGTGAGGTGAGTAAATGCGTCAAGCAGTCCACCTGCGTTATCGTAACTATCTCGCTGATGAGCACTGAAGAAGAAGTTGTATGCGTCTCCCAGATACTGATATGTTTTATCAACATCAGCATCGTTACTCACCGGGTCTCCTTCCTGACGTTTGAGTGTACAGTTCGTTGATCCGTTTAAACATACATAAATGCCTCGATCAAGAATATCTTTCTTAAGCGACTCGGTATACAGAACCGATCCATCTTCAAGTGATATCACATACGTGTTCAATGGCATGATAGGTTTACGATTAATGATGATGAGCACACTAATAGCCGGGTGATTCAGGGAATCACCATCACGTCCGAGTATCCGATTGTTATAAATTACTTTTTCTGACTTGTATACCTTCAGTTCTGAAGCATTATCCGGATAGAGAGATTTAGCCCAATCCAAGGCCTTATCTTCCGCTTCTTTCTTACTTAACTTAGCATTGCCAACCGTAGATGACAGAATAACACTTCCATCAAGTGCGTAGATCTCATTATTATTTTTGACATGCACAGCAAGATTCGATTTATATACGGGCACGCCAGATACACTTTGACGATAGTAATAATGCTCTCCTCTATCTTTCTTCGTTCTGGTGAGAAGTGCATTTGCAGCAAACTGTGAAGGAATGATTTTTTTGCTTTTTCTTTTTGACTGTGATGGTAACAATCCGCTGAAAATTCCCTGCACATTTGAATCAGTCACTTCTGGACCTTTGTCGATAAACTCATTTGCCGCACTCACTCCAGTCTGGGCGCTTTTGTATAAATACGTATTCTGAGAATAAATCGAAAAGTTTGATACCGTATTTGTCGTATCAACTCCTGATTCTGTAGAAGTCGTACTCAGATCGATGAGAGGTACCTCTGCGGCTTTTGCACGGGCTCCATGGTAAGAAAGGAATGACCATGTGGTAATGATGCCGGTTGCCGATACAATAATAATAATAATGGCCAAGGGGCGAAGTGTCATTTATTTAGTATATACCAAGTAACTGATATAATATACAATTAGATTGAGGTAGAATAATCCTGTGTCATCCCTGGCAAGATACACCACATGACCGGGGATCTAAAATTCTATTCTCTGGATCCCCGCTTTCGCGGGGATGACAATCAAAAATCATATGAAACTAACGGTCGCATTTATAGAAAAATTAGAAGAAGAATATCTTCGCCTTCTTGTGGACTTTCTTCAGAGAGGCGATATTACTAGTGATCAAGCCAAATTGATCACAAAAGACTTCCTTAAAATGACTCCGTTCACTTCTTCAGAGGACATGGAGAAAAAGATTGAGGCGTTCACAATGGAACACCCGGAATTTGGCGGACTGTACATAAATTTGCTCACCCTGGAGAGATCAAAAAATGACGAAGACCTTATCAATCAGATGCGTGCACATATTAAAGAAAACCGACTTGACGAAGCGTTAAATCTGGTGAATAATAAGTAATATCATGGCACAAAATGATCGAACTCCAGAACAATTACCACAGAAGCCTCCTAGTCCTTCTGAAGCCCCACGTCGTGAAGTAGACGATTTTTTGGATCGAGCTGATAAAGCACGAGCAGTACAACAAAAAAGAAATAAACCTCTCGGAGAACAGATTCTTGGCATACTTAAAAAATTAAGCTCCCCCGATGTCCCTCCTGCAGAACCAGTTCTGGAAGCCTTGGCAGGAGAAACACAAATAGCACCGGTAGATCGAGATATCTTACATGATATCGCAAAGCCACAACCTCGGGCTCCTAAAGCTCCTGATACTTTTATATCTGACCTCCAGGAAGCTGCCGCACAGGGCGCACAGTTAGGAGAGCAGGACAAAATACGAAAAGATGCCCAGGCTGCAAAGGATATTCGAGACAGAAGAGATATGGCAGAAGATTTACAGACTGAGGGATATCCTATATTCAGTAAGATTGTGAGTCCAGATGTAGACCATTCCCCTGCGCCCGTACCTGAACGTGGTACAACACAGTTTGCCAAAAACCTTGAAGCAGTTGCACAACAAGGCGCTGCAGAAGGTGCAGCAGCAAAAGCACAGCGTGAAGCAGAAGAAGCAGCCGCTGCAGCACTCGCAGAAGCACAAAGACAAGCGGAAAATGCTGAAGTGAGAAGAAAAATTGATAGTGCAGGTTTCAAGATACCAGGACTCCCAGAAAATGCTACTGAAGATGAAAAACGTGCAGCTCGTACTGCATATGTAAAACAAATGATGGATGATCCTGCTGAAGGACTCAAGCAAGCCACATGGCAACGTGAACAGGATCAAACAGTACTCGATGGATCTCCACAGGGACAGGTTAAAAGAGATCCTGTGACAGGTGAAATCATCAATCCATACAAGAGTGCTGAAGCTGAACCTGTATATGTCCCACGCGTTGATGCACTGACGGCAGAGTTAAGACAGCGTGAGCCATGGGAACTCACCGATCGTGAGCGCAGACAAATAGAACCCGGATTGGCTTTACCTCTTATCAGCTCGCGAGCTGAACAGGCTGAGTTATTTGGCTTTGATGTCGCAGACGCTTCAAACTGGCCAGGCGGCGAACGTGAAATGAAAGCATTTCAGAAAGCAATGGCTGAGGCTATATACTACTTTGATCAAACTGTTGCCACACCAGCAAATGAAAGAAATGAAAATCAGAAACTGGATCTCTACCTAACAAATCCCAAAACAGAAGGTGGAGGTATATCTCGATATAAATATTTCAGGAATAATCATAAGATGCCGATTATGAAAGCAGTACACGCAGGAGTTGATCAGGCGCTTCTTTCTCATGGACCTTCAGAAATGGCCAATGATAAGCTTCGTGGGTTGATGATAACTGCACTTGAAACGCGCGTACGCATCAAACGTATAGAAGCAGAGATTAGTAAACTCAAAATTGAACTGGCACAGCAAAAAGCAAACGCGGATAAAGAACCTGCCGATAAAAAAGATGGTTTTAAATCAATTGTGGAAAGAAGACAGAAAACACTTTCCAGTATGCATGAGGAACTAGCCAAACAGCAAAAAAATAGTACTGAGTTAGCGGCACAACTGGTAAAAGCGCGTGCCGAAGTAGATACAGAGCAAAGAAAAAGACGTATAGATTCCCGAGAAGGTGTAGTATCGCTAGATCCGCTAACCGGTGAATTGGTGAAAAAAGCGCCGGGATATTCTGAACCAATTATGCAGCTACAAACTCCGGAAGCCGCTCCTCCGACTCCATCTGTACCTGAGGCCCCCGTTGTAGCTGCTGTATCCGCTCCCGAAGCAAAACCTGATGCTCCCCCATCACCTGAACCACCGAAAAAGCCAGAGTCTAACGAAAAAGAACCAGCACCAAAAGGTGAATTTGTATCGGCTGGTGAATCGCATCGAGGCGGTAGACCTGATGCAGCAGATGAAGATGCTATTTTTTCAGGGTCAGGATTGCATTTAGGAGAAATAGGAGGAACTAAAGATAAAATTGTTAGTAATGGTCATGAACGTGCTGCATATCTTGCTACCATATTGCATGAACTGGATATGCCTGATGTAACCGCCGAAAGTATACAAGCTACATGGGACAAAATAGAGCAACTGAAAAAAGAAGGTGAAATTGGTAGTCTCGACATCGTACTCGATGGCATGGGTGGCCATGGAGCAGGAGAAATCGCAAGTAGTATAGGCATGTTTGCAATTGTACAGGAAGTCGCAAACGTAGCTTCTACAGAAGGTAATCAGCTGAATGGAGAAACGGTACGAGGAGCTATGACCAAAGCAAACGAACTGATTAAAAAGTATAACGAAAAGAAAGGATCAAACTCTGGAGCTACGGCAATAGTTGCCTTAACTACCCCAGATGGTAGAACAATCCTAGGTTCTGCGGGCGATGCGCGTGCGTATAGAATAGAGCCAGATGGTACAACAGCAATGATTACTCGTGATCATAGCTTTGTGTTTAGATCAATGATAGCGGGTATAACTGAACCCTCTGGAATATTTAAGGATCCCAATAAGAGCAATCTTTATCGTGCGTTAGATGGAAAACTATCACCTGATGAAATAGAGATCTATGAAGGTGATGATTACAACATGCAAGTTGGTGAAAAGATGGTACTTGTATGCGATGGTGTATGGGAAAGTGTGTTTAATGAAGAAAGAGGAGGTTTAACCGCCACAACAGACGAAACACTAAAAGATATCGATACAGAATTTCAAAGAGAAAATGCATTATTGGATCTGCAATTTCCTAATCCAGAACAATATGCAGATAAGGCTGCAGCTCGTGAGCAACTTCACATGAAATATCAGGGTGAAATTATGAAACGCATCTTACTTGCCGGGCATGAGAACGACAGCCCCGCAGAAATGGCAAAACATTTGACACGCGAAACAGCAGGGATGATCGCAGGAGATAACATATCAGCAGTAGTAGTTGAACGGAATACTCCCCCACCACCTGCAGCAGAGACAGCAGCTACACCTACTGAGGCACCTGATTGGTTAACGAGTACTGAGCGTGTAACTGCAGACGGACCCACAACAGGGGCAAATCCCGAAACAACAACAGCAGGAACATCTCCTGCAGAAGCATCTACTGGACAACCGACAGAGGCAGAAACTGAAGTAGATACCAAAACATCTGAACAGGAAGCAAATGAGCGAGAAGCCGCAGTTACGCAGGAACTCGTAGAACGAAAGTACAAAGCAACAGCTGCGGTAGCTTTTTCTCAAATGCTTGATGGACTTCACTCTCTAGGTCAGGAAAATTCAAGTTATTTACGAGAAGTTAAGAATCAAATAGAGCCTAAAGAAAAGGATAACGAAGCATTTAAAAAAGCTACGGCTAAAGTCTTGGATACACGTATACGTAACACTATGAGTCTTGAAAGACGTAAGCAGGTCATGGACTATGCATTAATCAATATAGCTCAGGAAACTGATCCAGAAAAGCGCAAAGAACTTGCTGCAGAGGCAAAAGCAACTGCAGAAAGCGTCATAAAAGCGTGGAAAGGAACAGCAACGAGACTTGCTCAGGAACGTACTCAGGTAACAGAAGCGACTTCTGAGACTGAATTGGAAGGAGATGGGATACGCCTTCCAGGAGAACCAGCAACACTTACTGACCAGGCTGAAATATTAAACAAGCAGGTTCTTGCAGCCGAGGCAGCAATGGAAACAGAATTACTTAAACAGCAGACGGAATTTAATAATGCGATAGATGCTCTTGTAAATATAGATGAAACCGTATTAGCTGAAAAACAGGCTGCTCGTGAAGATACCCGAACAGCCGCAGAGATAGCAGCAGAAATAGCACTTCTTTCACAAACGCTCGAGAAACAGCTTGATAAAGAAGGATTAACCGGCGAAGATCGTGAAAATGCACGAAAAAGTATAATAGACCTTCTCAAAAGTACCCGCATGCGAGCACCTATTCTTATCACTGCGGTAGTAGTAATGGGAGTCCTAGGTATTATGACAAAAGGCGCAGCAGGAGGCAGAAGAGGCGGAGGAATTTTTTAAACTTGTGAACTTCTCCATTTAATATAGATCACCCAGTTTCGGGTTGCAGAAAAGAGTGCCCAGACATATCCTTGAAATCCATCCATATATCCTCTATGTCTCAGGTAAATACTCACAAATGTTGTGATTGGTTTCCAGATCATATAGTCAAAAAATGAAGGCGCAATATGATCTTTCTTCAGCATTTCTACATCAAGTGTTGTATAACGATCCCACCTTTTGAGATATCGGGAAAAATCTGGGTCTGCATAATGAAGTAAATCTTGTTTTAGATAACCGACTTCTCCCTTTATTTCTACATTTTCATGTACATGTTTGCAGGGAAAATGCGCAGAACCGTTTTTATAGAGGCGAACTGTGTAGTCTGGATATATACCACCTTTTGTGAGGAATCTGCCTAGGAAATAGTTCTTACGGGGCATCCAATAGGCAAATTTGTCGACACTCTGAGAATCAATAAGATTCATTATTTCCTTTTTTAGTTCAGGAGATACTGCTTCATCTGCATCAAGTTGTAGTATCCACTCCCCTTTTGCTTTTTCAATAGCTTTTTGCTTATTGATATGGAACATAGGTGGATTATCTTCTACATATATGTGGATTTTATCTCCATACTTTTTAGCAATCTCTACCGTTTTATCTTCAGACCTGCCGTCAACAATAATGATCTCGTCAGCAATATCATATACACTGTCGAGAGGATAATGAATAAACTCTTCTTCGTTATGGGTGGCAAGACATACCGATAGTTTCATGAAAATAAGTATATCATGACTCAGGATGATATAATATCTTCATGATTAGCACTATAGAATACCTGATGGCTGTAGGCGCCCTTGCAGGCCATATCGTTATTGGTATTATCTTATTAGCATTTATTATCTCTCCAAAAAAGACCTTTGCTGTATTAAAAAAGTATATTGCTCCTTATACGTACATCCTCATTTTTCTTTCAACCTTAGCTGCAATGCTTGGAAGTTTATTTTTCTCTGAAATAGCTAAAATACCACCATGTGATCTGTGCTGGTATCAGCGTATATTCATGTATCCGCAACCTTTTTTGCTTTATATTGCAATGCTGCGAAAGGAAAGAATCACACCGTATATTTTGTTTTTAAATATCGGCGGATTAGCTATAGCTGCCTATCAATATCTGATGCAGTTATTCCCGAATACTATCCCCGCTCCCTGTAAAGCTGCTGGGATCTCATGTACAACTGGATATACATTCTACTTTGGTTATATCAGCATTCCGATGATGGCATTAACTGTATTTTTATGTAACATATTACTTATATTGCTCCATACACGGAAATCAACATAATTATGTATAAACTTGTTCAAGCACCCAATAACATACTCAATAAACAGCTTAAAAAAGTAAACAAGATCGATAAATCAGTTAAACGGGTTATAAATGAGATGGAAGAAACACTCATAAGTCAGGTTGATCCTATGGGAGTTGGACTCGCCGCAAATCAGGTAGGTCTTGATCTGGCTATCTTTATAATGAAACCTACACCTAAATCACAAACAGAGGTCATTATTAATCCACATATACTTGAAGTTGTAGAAGCGAAAGAACCAGAAGTTGTTGAGGTAGAAGAAGATGGTGCTGATGTACCTCTTGAAGGTTGTCTATCTATCCCACGAATTTGGTCACCAGTTACCCGTGCCAAGAAAGTGTTGTTATCGTACGAAAATCTCCGCGGTGAAAAAAAGGAGAAATGGTTTAAAGGTTTTAAAGCTGTGATTGTGCAACATGAGGTAGATCATCTGAACGGCATCCTATTTACGCAACGAGCACTGGAACAAGGATCCAGACTATATGAAGAGAAAAATGGAAAGTTGGTCGAGAGAAAAATCTAACTTATTTTACTGATAGTGATCCTTCTGCATCAAGCGTAATAGGCAAATCTACACCTTTATTTGAAAATACAGTTCTATTATTCTCTCTCTGATCATTAATATCAAACATCAGTAGCCCGGCTGTTATTGGTTGTAACATTACTTCAAATAAAGGCTCATTTGAGACGATAACGGGCTTTGTGGAAGTTCCCTTGATAATTACATACCCTTCTTTCACTTCGCTCGTTACGAGCATTCCATCAATTTGAGAGGAAATAGTATTTAATTGCAAGCTCGGATGGAGTTCAAGTAGAACCTGATAATCGGTAATTGGCATCCCTTTTGTATCTGCTAATATTTCATACGGTATTATTTCATTTACACGAACTTCACTGTTTCCATATTGCTCATCCATATAGATAGTAGGAATAGTGCTGCGTGTAGATGTTGCTCGCGCTGGCGCAGCCGTATGTACAGTATATCCACTTAATAGATACATCCCTATGCCAAAAAAAACAAGGAATATGGTTATCATAATTAAAAATTCCAAGTGATGTTTTACTCTGGGGTGTAAGTTATTCATATAGTTGCATAATTATTATAATTCGTCATATTTCACATTTAGAGCTGCAATGACGAGTGAATAATCCTGTGAATCGATGATACCATCCAGATTCAGATCGGCAACAAAAAGTACTTTTTGATCACGACTCCCTAAATTGAGCCGCACAAACGATAAATCATACGCGTCTACTATACCGTTTTGAGAATTATCCTGTTCTGGTAAATCACCACTCAATAAATACACATTACTTAAATCGAATGTATTCGTACCACCTTGCAGTGTCAATGTACCCACTGCACATCTGTAAGTTGCAGGTTTTGTTTCTGTAGGATTTGCATCACAGATACGCTTTGCCAAATGTTTTGGTCCCTTGATATATAAACTATATCCAGATCCGGGAGTAACATCAGGCATATTAACTGTTCCTGACCAGATACCATTTGCATCTGAAGTGAAAACCGCAAATGCCGGCTGTGAACGATATCCTGTTTTACCCGCCGTAATCTGCACATTCAGATGATTGTATTGATCTATAGGTGCTTTCTGTATACCTTGAAATTTGAGTTTCATAGCTATAGTAACCGATCCCTGGCTGACTGTTGGCGTAGGTGTTCCAGCACCCGCGGTTGGTGTTGCTGTCGGCTGTCCAACAGGAGTGGTAGGAGTCGGAGTAGCTGGTACTGGTGTTGCTGTTGGCTCACCTTGATTTACAAAAGAATATGAACCATCTATAGTTTGCACGGTGTATGCATTCGATGGGATATTACCTACAATTTGAGCCGATGTAATATGGATTGCCCCCGTCACTTTTGCTTTACCTTTTAACTGTAATGTAAATGATGGATTTAAAGGTAAGTCAGCATCGCCCAGTACAGATACATAATTAAGCCTTATTGCCCCAGTCTGGATATTTACATCCTTAATAAGTTTAGTAAACTTGCTTGCATCTCCGCCTGTGGAAGCGTCAACTGGTTCACTCACACTAACAATGTCGATGGCTGATGTATCGACCTGCATATTTATATCAAGTCCGGATACCTTATTACCGGCTGCCTGACCATCAACTATTACTTTTACATTAAATGGTGTACCCACGATATTACTTGCCTGTGTGGGATCTAGTCTTACGCCAATCCCCCCACTACTCTGCTGACCTGAATAGGTGTATGTTCCATGTGTACATACACCGAAATCATATGTTGTAGCTGCAATATTACCTACGACACTCGAATTAGTTGTATCAATATCAACTGTTCCTGTTCCTGCTGATACACCTTTCATTTTAATCTTTACACTAATGGCAGAGTCAAGATCGGCATTCGCATTTAAAAACGCATATGAAATACGAACTTTATGCGGTTGGACATCTTTGATAAGCTGTGTAGCAGATAACTGAACGGATGTATTTAATGCATTTGGAGCTAGTACATCAGTAAACGTCGTATTGTTATCAGATACAAATACCAGATCAAATCCTGAGATTTTCTTAGCCGTATCGCCACTGTTTACGACTACGGTTAGTGTTTGTTCCTGTCCCGGCGCCGCAGTTGAATTACTAGGACTAATAGTAACATCTACTTTATCTGTGGCAGCTTTAGTTTTAAGAAGATATTGCTGGATAAAAAGCACAAAAAAAACAAATGTAAATATACCTAGAATAACTAACAGAGGGATCTCTTTTGAACGAGTTTTCATATTGACGAAAAATTATACCTAAAGATATCACACTAAAGAATAATTTGTCAATTAACTCTTTCCTTAAATACGGACTATCTTATGAAGTTGGTGTTGCTGCTTTTTTAGAGACTTCTGCAAAGCGTACGAGCTGTACAAATGGTCTTTTGTTCTCAGCAATATCTTTTTTTACACGCTTTAAGCATTTTGTACAGATTTTGACTCTTTTTACTTTTCCATCCACTAAAGCATCAACCCTCTGAAGATTGGGTTCAAATACTTTTTGTGTTTTTGGAGCACGTTTTTTCCAGCGACCTCCAGCTACACCTCGATGATGTGTGTGAGATCTACCAAATAGAACGCCTTTACCGCAATGAAAACAGACCATATTACTTTTACTTTAAATCCTAATACAAGAATGAGTTTTTATGATATCATAGAAATACGGATAAATCAAATATAAAATGTATTACACGTTATAAGTACTCCTCTACCTCATGATAATAATATCTTTAGTCCTGTTTTTTGTAATCTTTATTTTTTCAGTAATTATTCACGAATACGCACATGGTAAAGTCGCAAATATATTAGGCGATCCAACAGCTGAATTAGCTGGTAGACTGACCCTTAATCCCCTTCCCCATATTGACCCTGTAGGTTCGGTGATACTTCCCCTTCTCCTTATCGTTAGCGGCGTAAATTTCCTCTTCGGATGGGCAAAACCAGTCCCTATTGACCCGTTTAACCTCCGTAATCCACATAAAGACAGCGCTCTGATTGCTCTCGCTGGCCCTGCAGTAAACCTGATAATCGCACTTGTCGCAGCTTTACTTGTCAGAATTCCATTCTCATCTGGTGCACTCGATACATTTCTTAAGCTACTGATACTCGAACCTATCATACGAACAAACGTAGTGTTAGCTATATTTAACCTTATACCGATAGCTCCACTTGATGGATTTAAGATTATTGGCGGAGCATTACCATCTAAACAGGCTCATGAATGGTTTGATCTGGAAAAATATGGAATGATCTTTCTGATACTTCTTATTATTCCATTTGGAAGAACGTCACTCCTCAATATGGTTATGCAGCCGGTATTACAGTTCCTGTTTACCTTATTGATACCGCTTACTTAGATTTCTTCAGGCATTTAACATAATCCTGACTGCTACATCCCTTACCTAGCTTTTCTAGTATCTTTGGGCATGTTACCTCTCCACATGTAGCACTATAATCTGTAGCCACTACTGTTGTTGGAGCTGCTGAAGGGGCAGTAGGAGGAGCAACGGTAGCTGGAATTTCTGTTGGTGCTGCTGTTGGAGCAACTGTTGGTGTTGCTTGAGCCTGTGCTGATTTGGTCGTGAATGTCCAAGGAACTCCTCCATTATCATATTTTTTGTCAGCTACTCTTATCTGAAAGTAATATGTCGTATTAGGTGATAACAAGGTGAGATCAACGGAATGCTGCTTTGTTTTTTGTGATTCAGGTGCAAAAAAATTAAGTGCTGTAGGTGATGTACCGTATTCAATTACTGACTGTGCATCTTGACCTGTACTCCATCCCGCCTTAATAGAATTCTGTGTAATATCGGATACGACAACATCACGAGGAGCAGAATCATCTGCACGAGATCCTTGCACGAGGTTATAACCAACAATAACCAGTAAAAAGGATGCCACTACACCAATTGCGATAGAAGCGTATTTAGTCGATTTGGAATTGCCTCCGATAAATTTCATTATGTGAAAACAGAATAAATAATAATCTCTTACATGACAAACAGTGCTAATGCTCCGAACACAAACAGTACCGTACCTGTCACCGCAAATACACCTAGATTAGATGCACCGCCTGTTCTTGGTAACTCTGTAGGAACGGGTGTGCTTGTAGCTCCGCCTGTTGAGGAGGAACCTGTTCCTGTTGGTGTTGGTGTAGCTCCTGTACCCGATCCTGATCCACCTGTGGGCGTAGGTGTTGTTCCCCCACCTGTGGTACTGGAGGTTACCGTAATTGAAGCACGATCATTATTACTACACACTATGATATTTGTTGCATTGATATCGTTTTTTACTATTTTTGACGTATCACTCGCATTTAAATCGCAGTAGTACTGTAATGTTGCTGATCCACTTTGTGTAGCCTTGAATGTTATTGTTGCAAGAGTCCCACTCCCTGTTCTTGATGTTGCAGCATCTGTTACCACTCCCCATACAGAAACCTTACCATCTGCGATATCTTTTGTTACATAAGGAAAATAAGTTCCTTCAGATACCGATTGGGCCTGCAAAATGCTCGAGTCATATAGTATATACGCATCGGTACCAGATACCTCGTCAGTACCTGCATCTACCATGACCTGGATATCAAATGTATCACCTGCATTAACTGTTTTAGATGTGGGACTAAACTTAAGGACCGCTGCGTTTGCTGCATTGGCATAAGGCAGCAATGTAAGTGTGATAAACAGTCCAAATATAACTACTGCAATACTTTTTTTCATTTTTCGATATATCCTTTGAATCATTTAACCGTTACTGTTGCTGAAACGACTGATGGTTTTATAATAGTAGCTTTATTGTCAACCATTTTCGATTTTTCTTTTCCCTTCTCTTCTGCTACACCAAAGGTATAGGATCCTGGCTGATTTACTTTTACTGTGATACTAAGCAAATCTTCGTTTGCAAAAACACTTGGTTCTTTTACAGTTAGTAGCTTTGTTGATGTAATAGAAAGATATCCTGGATTTCGGAATGTATATGCCTGGAAATCTTTTGTTACTGACTTAACATCAAGTACTTCCACTCGAGAATCATAGGGGAAAAGAACATCATATCCTTCAATTGCTGCGCCATTTGAATCAGCTTTGAGAGTAAGGGTCATAGTATCCCCTACATTATGTTCTTCTGCATCTGCGACTACCTTATACCAGGGGCCTGGTGGAGTTTCCATCATTTTGTTATCCTGAGACTCACCTTTTTTTTTCTCTTCCTTTACGGGCGCTCCAGGTTGCTGACCTAAGAGATACATACCTACTCCAAAAAATACGATAAATATAACTAACATAACAAGCAATTCAGCGTGATGTTTATGCTTACCGAAGAGACTTAACATATCATAAAATGTAAATTTCTAATCCCTTAATACCTACTTATTACTATAATGAACTTGCAAACTAAGTGCAATAGCTAATATATTCTCTCTTAAATTTCATCGTACTTGATAGTGAGAGATGCTATCAACAAAGCATAATCCTGTGTATCTACAATTCCATCCAAGTTCAGATCTGCGGTCGAAAGCACCTGTGGATTACTGCTACCCAGATTGGTACGCATATAAGCGATGTCATAAGAATCAATGACTCCATCCTGATTTGGAAGATCACCCACTAACTGGAGTATTTTACTGAAATCCAGTTTGTTCTGTCCATTTTGTAATGTGATGAGTCCTTGATCGCTACATCTATATGTTCCGCCATAGGTTTCTAATGGATTGTTCACACAGACTCTTTTCTGTATGTGTTTTGGTCCCTTTACAAGGACTTTATATCCTGTTCCAGCAGGCGCATTGAATGACACATTTCCTGTCCAGATACCCGACTGATCAGAAGTGAAAACTGCCGGTTGTGATTGTGTAGCATCTCCTAATGCTCCTCCGCTCAGAGTGATTTTTACATTAAAACTGTTATAGCCTGGAGGAGGCTGTCGCAATATTCCCTGAAACTTGAGCTTTATATTCAGCTCAATCGCTCGGCTATTTTGCCCTGTGGGCGTGGGTGTAGTGCTGATTGGCCTGGTTGGAGTTGGTGTGTTACCACTCCCCGTAGGCGTAGGACCAGATGTGGGCGTGGGTGTAGTGCTGATTGGCCTGGTTGGAGTTGGCGTGTTACCACTCCCCGTAGGCGTAGGACCAGATGTGGGCGTGGGTGTAG
>CAYXCP010000003.1:0-7162 GCA_964463455.1 uncultured Gammaproteobacteria bacterium | reverse complement strand
GTTGGCGTGTTACCACTCCCCGTAGGCGTAGGACCAGATGTGGGCGTGGGTGTAGATGTAGTAGGTGTCGGACTATGAGTTGATCCGCTGTCAACAGCAATACTCACCGGTACAAGTATCGATCCTGCGCCAATTTTATAGAACTTACCTGACGTATTGACAGTAAAAGAACCATTTCCGGAAAATGTCACAGTTACAAGCGTTACATAAGTAGTAGAAAGGGGTATCCCACCCAATTGTGTTGCTTCACCTTGAATATGCATTTTATGAACGGAATTCACTGTGTTTATTGTTGTTGTGTCATCTCCCAATCCTATGCTCACTGTTCCAAAGTTGTATGATATATCGTTAATCGTGATTCCTGAGGGAAAAGTTACATCAAATGAGTATCCGCGAACATTCATAGGAGATGAGGCTTTTGCACGAAGAATTATTTTTGTACCACTGACTTGCCAATTTAGCGTAACCAAGTCAGTGGCAGCTTTAGACCTTAATCCCGGAAAAAGAATGTAGTTTACGAGCAGCATTATTGCAATAAATGACACACTTGCATAAAACAACGCGTGTGCAGAATTATAATTCGACTTTTTTAACATACTTTTTTTCCCGCATGTTTTGTGCATAAACTTGTTCATAGTAGACTATAATCCGTTGCGCAATGCATGAATAATGATGATACGATCATCAGTACCTACGCTCCCATTTCCGCTAAAATCAGGGTTTACGTTCATATTTTTTGCTGTGTCAATCGGAAGATTTCCCCCAGTTACTGCTTGTACATAATAGAAATAGTCCAGGTCATCAACCTTGCCATCTCCTGTCGCATCACCTTTAGTTCTCAAATTACGCTGGCACCACTGATTCTTATGTGTCTGAGTCAACGTTGTACTAAATGAAACGGACGAAAGAGAACATCCTAACGGATCTGAGTAACTCACATTTGAAATAGTAGTAGATGTGTATTTTGCGAATGTACATGAAGTACTACAACTATCATTTGATCCACACATACATGATACAGGCATTGTTGGTGTCGGTGTATCAGTAACTGAAGATGCACATCCGACAGCGCAACATTTTGAGCCTACTGGAGCACTCCAAGGATTTACGATGCTCCCTGTCGCTCCATTGCATGCTGTGTCTGCGGGACAAGTAACACCGGTTGATGTGTGAGATGTATCTTTATAACAACCAGGTTTAGGATATGGTGTCAGGGTTGAATACGTAAAAGACCAAGGTGTATTTCCGTCGGCAGTATCTGTATCAGCTCCATTATTCATAGCAACCTGCCATGTATATTTTTGCCCTGCAACAAATGGAGGATTAACAAGTACGGTATCAGTTCCGGTCGAAGCAACAGGATTTGTAAAGTTAACCGATGTAGAAGTTGTAGATTGAGATGCGATAATGCGTCTAAACACTGCCACACCACCTACATTCTTAAATTCGAGTATATACCTGCCAAAAGGTATTCTTCCTGTATATGCTGCCCATGTAAATGTGTTTTCAACGGCAGAGAGATTCTCATTATCAGCTGGAGCTGTTTTCTTAAACGGAGATGATGATAAACAACTCAGTGTCTTTGATTCACTTGGTATCACCGGTCCCTGACCATCTTTCTCAAGAATAAGTTTATACGTTCCTGATGTTGGATAGATATCACTCAAAGGATAGGGAGCTCTACCATCAAATGATAATGAAAATGTCCTTGTACCCGTGGGTTGTGGAGCTATACTGAACATAGGACTATACCATGCAATACCTCTTATCGAATCATAAGCATACATGCGATAGTTCGTTCCATTCAATATCGGACTATTTGTTGCGGTAAAGGAAATAGTTGTACAGGTAACACTCCAACTGTACGTTGGAGGCGTAGCTATAACTCGATTAAGTAAAGATATACTATTAAAGCCAACAGTCGTACAACCTCCAAGACTTGTAACAGTACCTAAGCAATAATACACTCTAACGTAGTAATCAGAAGCATCGGGGAATGAATAAACACTTGACAATGATATCGAAGTGTCAGATGCTGACATTACCGTACCATCGTTTATGTAATATAATTTGTCACCCCATCCACTACGTCCAATAACGGCGAGATACCCGGATGTAGTTGAACCAATATACGTTTGTTTTCCACACTCTTTCATGTGTGGAAAGTTACCCGAAATCACAAAACTATATTTTCCAGATTCATATTTAGGTGTTAAGCTATTTATTTTCCATTGACTCGTATATCCATCACAGTTAAAGAAAGCTTGTGCATCTGCTTTCCCCGGATACACTAACACATAACTCCCGATTATTAAACTAAAAACGAACACTGCAAATGTATATATTATGTTATCTGTTATTTTCATAGTAAGAGTTAATATCGTTACTCTTCGTCTTTCTTAACTGAAAGTGAAGCTATTACAAGTGAATAATCTTGTGTATCTACTCTACCATCAAGATTTATATCTCCAATAACCCTAACTGTATTATCGTTTTTGCCTAGATTGAGTCTGATATATGATATATCATATGAATCAACTACTCCGTCTTGATCAGGAAGATCTCCAACCAGTTCATAAACAGTACTGAAATCCATCTCATTTACTCCATTGCGCAATGTTATTTTACCAAACCCACATCGGTAAGAGCCTGGCGTAGATTCTATAGGATTAGATTCGCATATTTTTTTTTGAACATGCATAGGACCTTTGATTAAGAAGTAATACCCATCACCAGCAAGTGCGTTAAATGCTGTGGTACCCCTCCATATACCATCATCCCCCACCGTAAAGACCACATCGTTACGAGGAATACTTAAGCGGGTGTTTGTATTTACAAGTGTTACTTTAGTGAGGAAATCACGAACAGTTACTGGTCGACGGGTAATGCCTTGAAAACGTAGCTTCATATTAACTGTTATATTGCCTGTTACTGGTGTGGGCGTAACTGCTGTTGTTACTGTTGGAGTAACTGAGGGTGTTATCGACGATGTAATCGTTATATAAGGCCCTGTGATTATAGGTGTAGGAGTACGAGTAGGAGTTATCGTAACCCCAACACACGATCCTGCCATACAAGTACCACCAGTGCATGCGGTGCCATTACTTTTATTCTGTATCACACATGCGTGATTTGAAAAGAAATATGTCTGACAGTGTGGATCAACATATCCACATGTAGGTGCTACACATGTATTAGTAGTAGTGTCGCATACTTCAGAACCTGAACAGTTGGAATTTGTTGTACATTCTTTTGGATTGGTTGTTGGTGTAGGGACTACATTATTAAATGTGTAACGACCTACGGTTGGTAAACCAAGATCATATCTGTATCCCGAAATATTTCCGACGATCATTGATTTCGAAGGATCAACAGTGATTGTTCCATTTCCTGTTTGTGTAGCTTTAATTGTTACAACAAATTGAACAGCGTCTGGCAGAATATCCTGAGATTTTGTTACAACGTAGGATAAGCTAGCGATAGTTCCGTTGTTTGAGTTTTTTACTTCAGTAAAGAGATTGCCATCGTTGCCCGGAAATGTTTTTGGTGGAGCAACATTAACGATAGAAGCATTGCCGCTGGCAACAAATGTTACATCAAGTCCTGACATCTTTAAACCAGCATCTGCTGGCTTCACGATAAATGTAACCTGTGTATTTGTGTTAACCGGAAACGTTGCTATTTCTGGAACAACATTAACATTTACCTTAGGCTGATTTGCTTTTGAATTAGTGAGATATCTATTAACATAGAGCCACAAAACGGAACCAGTAAGAAGAGCTATTAGTAAAAATAATGGCAGTTTGACTTTTGATTTTAATATCGAGTGCATACTAATGTATTTAATCTTACATTACGCTCCTTACAATAGTAAAGGGCAATTATTACATCAGTTTATTATGATAGAAACGAGAATTAATTTCAACTCCATTATTTTCGGGTGCAGCAAAGTGAACAGATATCGCGTTACAGCTAGATAAATTAAGTTGACTTTTCAGATAGGCCTCATTATAATACAATCTATGTCATTAAAAACCAAAACATCCACAAAGGTATCACTTGACGACCTACCGGATCTTTTGACGATTCGCGAGGTAGCACAGATATTACGTGTATCTCCTCTTACTATCAAACGTTGGGGTAAAAAAAATAAGCTTCCAGCCATCCGTATTAACTCACGTGGTGACCGTAGATATAAGAAAGAAGTGGTACTCCGACTTCTGGGTGTAGACGAAGAGAAATAACTTGCACACTTCTTCTATTCAATCTATACTGTATTCATGTTGTGTCCTTATTGCGGAAAGAATTTCAAACTCTTCCATAAAGATAATCAAGATGTATACCATTGTATAAATTGCGGAGCATCCTTTTTTGAAGAAAATGGTATTAATAGAATTAGTTTAACATCTGCGTTATCACTCCCATCAGGATCTAAACAAATCCAGTTTATCGACGGCATCAAAGTGTGCCCACGAGATCAGACTCCTCTCATTGTCTATCGTAATGAAGACGCAGTTCCACGCGAAGTGACTCTTATGAAGTGTACATTATGCAAAGGAATTCTTTCTACCAAAGCCGACCTCATCTGGTTTAAGCGTGCACAGCATGTCAAAATAAGATTTTTTAAACTGTGGGGAAAACCACTTCCTTCTGTTCAAACGATCCTCGTTCTCAGTTTTCTATCTGTAGTATCAGCATCACTTGTAGGAAGTCTACTTACATCAAAAACATCAAACACACAGCAATCTCAAGCACAGGATGTTATTGAAAAACCAACATTCCATTATTATGCGCATACCTTGTATATAACGTATACAACACGAAATGCCTATACATCTGTCATAACCATAACTAATACAACTAGTCACGAGGTTATTACAAAAACCGTATCTACGACACCTACGAACATACATTTGCTTTCTATAGAAAACTGGGATGCTACTGCTAGCTATACATACCAGATCACAGCAACATCTGAAACAGGTACCGTAATAAAAACAGATCCAATCGTAATGAAGATACAATAAAGATGTTAGTTTTTCGATTTCAGCTTACTGAGTACCGTTACTACTTTTTCGTCTACTCCTTTCAGTTCAAGTGTTGCATCACTTGGATCGACCACATTTACTTCCAGCCCTGTGCCTAGTTCAAAGCCAGCTCTATGAACAAAACGGGGAATGATACGCAGATACCAGTTGTCTTTAGGACTGATATAAAAGTTATAGCCAAACGGTATATGAGATATATTGTGTTTTTCGAAAATCTGCTTTATCCGACGGATCATCTGCTGCATAATAGCTGCTAGATCAGTAAGTTCATGATCGGTAATGTCTCCGAATACCGTATTCTCTTTCTTCGGTGCGATCCATACTTCATATGGCCATTGTGAAAAATCCGGACAGTACACATTAAAATGTTTGGTCGTTTCGACCATATTATTTTGAGGTTCCCGTGCAAGGGTATCCAGATTAATCTGGAATGGAATAACAACAAGCTGAGAATGAGGATGTTCAATCGAAGCACCTGCATGTTCACCGTGATTCCCAAAAATAAGCACTTGTCCTTTATCTCGATAATACTGATACCTATCTTTATACGCTTTAAGAAGAAGTTCTACATGTGCAAGAGAAAAATCCTCAATATCCGATTTATGATAGCGTGAGTGGATAATGACCTCATGATAGTCGGTGATAGGATATTTGTTAGGAATAACTCTGAGGATCCACTCGCGAGGGTCTTCAACACCGGGAGGCATATACCCAACGGTAACTTTTTCAGTCATGCTTACATTTCCCGGACAAAAAGGACATATTGCATTACCGCCGTCAAAATTATCAGGGCGTCCCACCCGTTGTGACGAAATAATGACCCATCTCCTTGAAAGAATATCCGGGACGTATTTTGCCATATATGATTCGTTGTAACGTTTATAACCGTTATTAAAAATTATAACAGTTATAATAGAAGAAATATGAAACTCATCATCGGATTGGGAAATATTGGAGAGAAGTACGCAAAAAATCGTCACAATGCCGGATTCATGTTTGTGGATTACCTCAGTTGGGAATGGAACTCGCGCATGGAAACAAAATGGCATCTGGATAAATATATGGATGCAGAACTGTTCCTGTTAAAAAAGGATGAAAAAGAATATCTCTTTGCAAAGCCCCAATCTTATATGAATAAATCAGGGGAAGCAACAAGACAACTCATAAAGAAATATGCACTATCCCCTTCCGACCTTATTGTTGCTCATGATGATTTAGACGTACAGCTTGGAAAGTCAAAGATTCAAATAGGAACAGGACCAAAAGTCCACAACGGGATTCTTTCCATTGAGTCTTCTATTAAAACTTCAGATTTCATGCGTGTTCGCATAGGCGTAGATAACAGGAATGGCGATCGCAGTATGCCAGGAGAAGCTTATGTCCTGCAGAATTTTAAACCGGAAGAACAGGATATACTGGATGAAGTCTTCGTTTCACTCGCTTCAAGAAATGAATTGAAATGAAGAGGCCTCTGAATCAGAAGCCTCTTAGTTACGAACCGACAAGATGGTACTATCTGGTCGTGCCGCGCTTCTTGCGCCTTATCAGACGGCCCCAAGGAAGCAGAAATGTAAGGCTTAAAACCACTAGGGTTATAAGCCACATTATCACAACAAAACTCATACTGAGCTCCTTTCTGCTTGCTGTATCTTCAACACCTACAATCGATGTTGTTGTACAGATCAATTACATATATTATACACTACATTGCTTAGAAGTCATTTCAAAACTCTTCGTAAACAGATAAAAGCACAACTGATTTCAAGAAATGCTTCATAACTATCTGCATAGTAATCCCATCGTATAGCAACCCGCCGATAATTTTGAAGCCATGCATTGGTTCGCTCGATAATCCACCGTGTACGGTAGTATGATCTGATTACCTTATTGTATGCAGGTTCTTCTCTCTCACCCTGTTTCCTTCTTCTAGAAGTCATCTCTAAACCCTCTTGAAACAAGTTAATACATCGCCTTAACATGACTATCTTTCCTATGTTGTATGTGATAATATTAGAACATATATGAGCAGCAAGAAACTTGCACGCATCTGTATTCTTAATCCTCAAGGCTATATCGAGGTACCTCCTCCACTTGGTAAAACTGATACTGGCGGC
>CAYXCP010000002.1:0-25210 GCA_964463455.1 uncultured Gammaproteobacteria bacterium | reverse complement strand
TTTTTAAGAATATTCTTGATGATAGTTGATTGATCTGAATCATCGTATATCGAGAATGTATTATCGATACCCATATAATGACCATTACGGCGCAGAATCATGCAGCAGAACGAATGAAACGTACCTACATATCCAAGTGATGAAGCAGACGCGCCTGCTATTCTCAAACCGTGTTTGATACGCTCCTTCATTTCACTCGCGGCTTTATTCGTGAATGTGATCATGACAATCTCTCCCGGATCTACTTTCTTTTCCCCTACCAGATACATGACTTTATGTGTAAGAACACGCGTTTTTCCCGAGCCTGCACCTGCCAGAATGACTGATGGCCCGTGAGTATGAAGAACTGCTTCTTTTTGTTGCTTATTTAAGTGTTTGATTATCTTTGACATCATAGACTATAATGATACAATAAATTATGAAATACGTAATTGCTAACTGGAAAGCTCATAAAAATTATCAGGAAGCTAATGAATGGTGTAATGTTTTTCTTGATAAAATTACCTACAGTAATCAGCTCCAGACATCTCTCACTCAAGATCGGTTAAGCATTATTATCTGCGCTCCCAGCCCATTTGTTGCCCTTGTGAAGGCTCGATTCTTAAAAACAAAAAATGTATATATAGGTGTGCAATCAGTTTCACAATACGATGATGGCGCATATACCGGTGAAGTAACATCTCGTATGGTTGCAGGCGTTGCAGATTATACCCTTATAGGTCATAGCGAAAGAAGACAATTGTTTAGTGAAACAAATGAAATAATAGCCACTAAAACAGCAATGGCATTTAAATATATGATCACACCTCTTGTATGTGTAAGAACCATACAAGATATCATACCTCAGGAAACCACATTTGTCGTATACGAACCAGTTTGGGCTATAGGAACGGGAAAAAATGAAGATCCAAAATCGGTACTTGAAATGAAAAGAGCTTTTAAACTGAATTCAACACAAAAATTCATCTATGGTGGTAGTGTTACCGCTGAAAACTGCCTGGAGTATTTATCTGAACCTGAAATAGATGGCATATTGCCGGGGAAAGCATCCCTTGACCCTCAAACGTTCTACGAAATAGTATCACAAGTAAAGTAAGATCATGAAAATTATATTTTGGCTTTCAATTATTATCGCTGGTGTTGTGATAGCTGCCTATGTTATCGTATCTCCATACTATAGATTTCTGACTAAAACGCTACAGATATCCCCTTTTTCATTGCTCGTGTCAGATAGTAACTTAGAAACGGTCGATAACAAAGTAAATATACTCGTTATGGGTATCGGTGGAGGCACACATGAAGGACCTGATCTTACAGATTCCATGATGGTGATACAGTATGACTTTACCACTAACGTTATTTCTACCATTGGAATTCCACGTGATGTATGGAGTGATACCCTTAAATATAAAATCAATACCGCTTATACAATCGGTGAATCTATTAAGAAAGGCGGCGGTTTGAAGCTTGCAAAAGCAGAAATTGGAGCAGTTGTCGGAGTTCCTATCGAATACGGTGCAGTTATCAGCTTTGATACCTTCAAGGAATTTATTGATAAAGTAGGCGGTGTTGAGGTAAACGTTGAAAGATCATTCACCGATCACGAATATCCAGTCGATGGCAAGGAAAATGACTTGTGTGGTGGCGATCCGGATTATAAGTGCCGATACGAAACGATAACATTCAGTAAAGGTACACAGCAACTGGACGGAACGACCGCACTGAAATATACACGATCACGGCATGCCGAAGGAGTTGAAGGCAGTGACTTTGCGCGAAGCAGACGTCAGCAACTCGTAGTAGCCGGACTCAAGGATAAGCTTATTGCAATAGTAAAAAAACATGACCTCGATACACTATCTGAAATATACGCACTCATAAATAAGAATATAGATCGCGATATAACAAATCAGCAAGGAGCAGTCATAGCTAAAAATATTATTATGAAGAAAAACTTCAAACAGGTCAACGTAGCATTTCCCAAAGATTACTTTATCGTTCCATCAAACGATAAATATCAGGGACAGTATGTTCTCGTACCTCCTGATGAGAACTACACAGATTTTCACGCATACATAACCTGCAAATTCACTAAAGGTGATCTGAGTGATTGCGATAACATACTGCCTAAATAACTTTTTGTTTGCTTCTTTTTAAAAGACGTGATGCGGTAGATTCTGCCCCGGGTTTTCCTTCCCAAAAAAATGACTTCGTCTATTTGTTTTGGGAGCCCTCCCACCCGTGCCACCTACCGCATTTTGATTTTAAATCAGAAGCAAACTACATACGTAAATTCTAGAACAAGAATGATATAAAAAGAACAATGGACGCAGTTATAAAGATCATGCTCGTGTACTGAACTGTTCCTGATTCCGGCAATGTACTTGCTGGTGTAGTTGATACTGATGCAGCTGACGTAACGGTAGCATCTGCGGTCGTTTCTACGGGTACAGGAGTATCTGTTACAGCTATAGATACCGTGGGCGTTACAGTGCTGCCGCTTCCACTCGTAGGACTCGTACGGGGCTTACCAGTAACTGTAGTTTGAAGACTTTGATTTGAACCATTCTGCTGAGCTGCAATAGTTGCTTCCTCCGGTGTAAATGTTGGCGTTGGTGTGGATGTTGGTGTGGCAGTTGCCGATGCATTTGCGCCACCAGGTGCTGGTGTCAATGTGACATTGACAATGGTTATTGTTCGTTTATAGGTAAGCGACGCAGCGCGAATTTTGGTAGTAGCTATCGGTGATGAACTGGCATCATTACGAAGCAACGTGCTTATGATAATCACACCAATACTGAGCAATAAAGCAGCTCCTAAAATAATATAAGTAGTAGCAAGCTTATTTTTTTTTGAGAAACCAGAGTGTTTCATAATCATTCACTTAGCCAACCGTCGATTTTCGAATGTAACTGCGCTTCAATCTGTAACTTAGCTTCACCGGATCCTATTTTATACATGCGATAATAAACAGCGTGCGGGACATCAAATTTGGTAGTTATGGTATTGGGTCCCCACTGTGTATCGTTAATTCTAATACGCGCTTTATCCAGATCCAGGCCCTTTACCGTTGATACGCCGATAATAAGTTCATCACCAGGCTTCACCGGTGCTGACGTACCCTTTAGTTCAATCCAATCCTGATCGTATACGCGAATACCATTTGACTGCACTTCTCTGACCACTACTCCTGCTTGACCGGCAGCATCTTTTTTTCGCGCACCAAACAAACTCACAAGAGAAGTGATTCCAAAAACAAACACCATTATGATGAGTGCGACTATTATTATTTTATGGTACTGAGCTTTTTTTGCAAGCAACGGATCTGGGAGTTCGATTGTTGTCGCTCCTTCAAGCGGTTGTGGCCCCGCATTGGGATCAAACTGAGGAACAGTAGGTTTTATTGCTTTTTTCTTTTCATCGTTTAATTTTTTCCATTCCCATCCAAGAAATCCTAGCGTCACTATAAACGCGATTATGCTGATTTTGTTGACCGATACTAAATAATCAACTATGTTCATATTTAAAATAATAGCAATACCCCGGTACCAATTACAATGAGTGCCATACTAGACCACATAACAGGGTTAATATCAAAACCAGATTTTAGTAGTCCTGTAGGTGATGCAGTAGGAGCAGAAGATAAGATTGTCGATGGTGTAGGTGTGAATGTCGATGTCGGTGATACTGAGACTGTTACTGATGTTGACGGAGCAGGAGTAAGTGTGGGAGTATCAGTGGGTGTAAGAGAAGCTGATGGTGTAGCATCGCCTAATACCTGTTCCCCACTCTTTCCAATAGTGAATCGTCTACTCATCTGAATAGGAGCATTTTTTGCATCTGTTGTTTTTATGATAAGGGTGTAATACCCTGGTGCTATTGGACCAGTTGATCCAGCTCGCCATGAACCATCTGTGTTAACTGTGGTTTCAAAGATATATGTAGGCCGTGCATTGATAGATATCTTTACCTGTTTTCCAGGTATACCGATTCCCTTAATTAAAGGGTTGTTACCGGGAATAATTGATCCTTCCCGTGGATAAATAATGTCTATCGTATGTGTGCCTGCTGCTATTTGCGTACCAGCTGATAGTACATTATTGTCCTGGAGAAGTGTGTAATTTTTACCAAGTACGAGAGTTTGAGGTATCGGATTGATATTGAGTATTTTGGCGTCCACCACTGATGTGACGAGTTCATCATTCATAAATGTTACTTTTACTATGTCCTTGTCGGACAGATTAATAAATCTGTTAGTCTGCTGATTTACGGCATACTGTAGAGGTATAAGCCACTCACCAGTTAATTTTGTTAAGGTTACTAAGGGAAACGCGTCGGGAATCTGAACTACTACGATTGCATTTTGTACTGCTTCACCGCTCGGCAAGATTACTTTTCCATATGCTGGCTTTAGCGTGCTGTTACCTGAAAATGAGGATGTGGTGCGGAATCCAAATGGTCCGCCATCAGGAGCAGCAATCAGATCGCTTCCCGAAATGATTTTATAGTAATACTGTGTATTTTCAGTGAGTCCTTTGATGGTTACGAGATGAAGGTGATTCGCATGTTTCTGTGAATCGACATCACGATCATCGAGAACAACGGTGTTTATATTATCTGGTGTTGTACCATACGCAATCCAACCGATTTCTGCTTTATCAGATTGCCAATACACTGATGCTTCGTGACTCCCTAAGTTAGCAACTGTTTGAACTTTCAGTACTCTGCTTGATGCGCGTGAAGGAAGTGACGTATTACTCCGAAGCAGCAAAAAAGCGAATCCCATAATAGACAGGATGGCACAAACCACAAGAACAACAGATGTCCTTTTTTTGGACTGGAAATAGAGATCGCTATATGACATACGTCATGGCACCTTATTTTTCAAAACTTCAAACATTTTGGAATTAATAGAAATAGATGGAACTTGAACAGCTCCAAGGTTTCCTTGAAACGTTTTGCTTTGCTGGACATGATAGAGATCTATGATCATCCACGCGATGATCGTAAGAAATATACCAATGGAAATAATAAGCAATTCTCTCTGGTTCATAAATAGTAGCCTGAAATGTCCATCTTAATTTTTAAACTGGCGCTTCCCGTTCCGTCCTTTGTATCTTTAATAATACTTAAATTGCGAACCATCTTCAAACGACGCTGATTCATAAACTGATCAATAAATGTCTTTACCTCTGTAAAGTCAGAATTAGTTTCCATCGAGAGAGTAAAAGCTTTAATATCTTTCTTCTTTTCATCTTCTTTCAGGTTCACTTCACCCACATCTATTTTTCGAATAAGCACACCTGATTCTGATGCGCTTTTTTTGAGATCATCTATTACCTTGTTTACTTGAGGACTGGCAGGAAGAGCCTCGTCCAGTAAATACATATTATCGCGATTTGTTTCAAGCATCGACTGAAGATCCACGATATGTACAATTACATTTTCATAATTCGTGTCTAGGACACGAAGCTCTTTAAGCTGCTTCTGTAAGCTGAAAACGGTCGTCAGATTAGGGCGAATAGCAAAGATAATAAAAAATGAAAAAACAATAAAAAAGATTATCGTAAAACTATAATCCTTCACTCTTTTACTAGTCAGTTTTTCTATTATGGCGTTTCTGTTCATAGTTACTTTTTCTGAAAATTAGACAGATTAAAACTGAATTGGTATCCGGATGTTTCTGATTTTCTTAAATTATCGAGGGTTATAGTTTTAAATTTTTTTTCTGACTTAAGGTTTAAGTAGTATGTACGAACTACAGCTATATTAGTAGTTGTACCGTCAAATCGGATGCCGTTATTAAATATTTCAAGTTTATTGAGAAAAAAAGCAGATGGAAAACCACTGAGGAAGTAATCGGTCATTAATTTGAAGTTTTCCTGTTGAGTGATTACGGTCGTAATATTGCGTGATTTGATATCAATACCTTTAACATCACGAAGTAATGAATTAGATACGTTCACGATCTCTTCTTTCTGTTGAAGACTATCTTTCAGATCCACGATTTCCTGGTCGATCTTAAACCGGTAGAAAAATACACTGATAACTACCAGTTGAGTGATGACCAGGATATATCGTAAATAGTTAAAGGAAAAATATACAGCTTTATCTACGAAATTTAACTCCTTCGGTGGAAAGAGATTTATTTGGTATTTCATTTAGCTGCGTTCAAAGATCTACTAATACGGGATTTGAGTCGCGCTGCTTTATTTTTGTGAACGATTTTCTTTTTTACGGCCTTATCAATTATTGAATAAGCTTCTGAAACTGCAACAGCTCCTTTCTTCCCTGTTTTGATTGTACCTGCTTTTTTGAGTGTTTTTTTTATTGTTTTTTTATAGGTTAGATTTGTTGCTTCTCTTTTTACATCTTTTCGAACTTTCTTTTTTGCTGACTGAATATTTGGCATATAATACACCCCCTTTCCCCTTATTTATATTTATAATTGTATCTGCTATTTATAGTGTATACTCTTTTTCAAAAATACGCTCACCATATGATCCTGTAAAGTCTATTGTCAATTTTACTGGTGAGATTGGCGGACTATATCGGCATACTCCTGATGAGCATGTACCAAATGTAATTTTCCGCTCATATGAACTTTTATTATCTTCCGTTGTTATACTCCCGATACTTCCATCTTCCTTTTCACTTGTGGTATATGACAGAGTGAAATCCATATTTTTTGTACCCTTTGGTAAGTTTGATAGAGTAAGCATAGCTTCTTTCTTATCTTTCGATATTTCAAGCGCTACTTTTACGGATGCATCTACTGTTGGTACTACAGCACTATTCTGTAGTTTCTGACCGGTATCCTGATCATCTGAACTCTGCTTTTTACCACCAAAAATCATCATACCACCTATCACGAGGATTACTATGACTGCAGTCACTATGCCAATCATAAGATAAGGTTTTTGTGTTTTTGTTTCTTCCATATACTATATAAATTTATATACCCAACGTTTCCCTTATGTAGGCGAGGAGAGATGTTGTTGGAACTCTCTCTTGTTTCATTGTATCACGATTGCGAACAGTAACGGACTGATCTTCAAGTGATGCGAAATCAATAGTAACACAGAGCGGTGTACCAATCTCATCCTGACGACGATACATCTTACCTATATTACCACTATCATCAAACTCTGAAACATAATGTGATTTGATTTCTTTGTAAATTGTCTGTGCCATCTCACGCAGCTTTTCATCCTTTTGCAATGGGAATACTGCTACTTTGATAGGAGCTACAGACGGTGCAAATTTAAGGTAAACTCTCTTTTCGCCTTTTACATCCTCTTCTCTGTATGCATCTATAATAGTCGTGCCGGTTAATCGGGACAACCCGAAAGTTGGTTCGATCACGTGTGGGATATATTTTTCATTTGTCTTCGGATCAAGATAACGCAGATCTTTTCCTGAATGTTCCATGTGGTTTTTGAGATCGAAATCGGTACGATATGCGAGACCGAACATTTCCTTCCATCCAAATGGATAGTTATATTCAACATCCATTGTTTTTGTTGAGTAATGTGAACGTTCAAAATCTTCATGTTCTCGCCATCGGATCTTACTGCTGTCCAATCCGATTTTTTCGATATATTTGAGCATTTGTGTTCGCCACATTTCATATACTTCCTGCCATGTATCTGGATGAATAAAATATTCAAATTCCATAAGATCGAATTCCAGAGTTCGGAATACTGATTGACCCATCGTTATCTCATTTCTAAATGCCTTCCCCTGTTGTGCAATACCGAAAGGCACTTTTACACGCATACTGTTAAGTACATTTTTGAAATTCACAAAAATACCTTGTGCAATCTCACCTCTGAGATAGACCAGAGATTTGCTTTCCTCAACGATTCCAACTTGAGTAGAAAAGAGAAGGTTAAAACGACGCACATCAGTAAAATCACTTACGCCGCAACGAGGACATTTCAGTTTGTGTTCATGAATCAGCTCAGTTAGTTTTTCTACTGGTAATCCTTCAACTTTGATATCCTTGAGATTATCTTCAATCAAATGATCGGCGCGTGTTCTGAACTTGCAGTTTCGGCAGTCGACCAACGCATCGGTAAATCCAGCTACATGCCCTGAAGCTTCCCATACTTTTGGGTTAAGAAATATACTGGCGTCAATCCCGACCATATTATCGCGATCGAGCACAAACATTTTCCACCAGATATCACGTAAATTATTTTTCAACAGTGTTCCATAATGTCCAAAATCCCATGTATTGGCGAGCCCTCCATAGATTTCTGATGAGGGATAAAAAAAACCACGCCTTTTACATAGAGCAATAATCTCTTCCATAGATATACAATTATATAATACGATGCGGTATTTTTTCATGGATCGTCTCTTCGACGATCCTGAGGAGATCATCCAGGCTTACAGGTTCATCTACATATCCGAGTAGTTGTAGCGTTCGATGGAGATAGGGTGTAATAAACTCTCGATCAGGATTCTCTACGCGTGCAAGATCAGCGAGATATTTTTTAGTTAGCATAAATATCTGTTGTTCTGGTTGCGATTCAGGAAGTATCCTGTCAATAATGAACAAAAAGAGATACAGAAGGTCTGTTTTTGAGCTATTCTCACGTATGGAGCCAAATGCTGTAACAAGTGTTGTTTGTTGAATATAGGATCTTTCGCTTCGTTTTGATACCTGTGCTGTGATAAGATTCCCTGTCTGTAGATGCGGGGCGCGCCGACTGGTAGGATTTTTTACGCCTTTCGCAATAGCAAGTGATTTTCCTTCTTCACTCGTAAATAAGGTTATGAAGATATCTTTATTTAAAAGAGGTCTTTTACGTAGGACTATCGCTTCCGTTTCTAATACCTGTGGCATACGACTAGGGAGTTAATCTTTCTTGAATTCGTGATCTTTTTCAAGGAGACCAGTAAATTGCTGGCCGTCTATCTTAACTGTATATTTTATATCCTTTTCGCCTGCCTGTTTCTGCATGAGCAGCTTGTATTTGTTTGTATCTACTGATGTTGGCAATTTATAGGTTACTTTTATTTCAGATTTTCCTAGTGGTGCTACAGTCATAAATCCTTCAAAAACTGTTTTACCTAATTCATCGTATGTCTGTACTTTCATAAGCGACCCCTTGAAGTCGACAAGCTGTGAACCCTTTGGAACATATACTCTCACCCAGTTTCTCAGTGTGGCATTGAGACACAAACCACCTCTTTCCAGACTACAATCTGAGTGAGGGTAAGGATTGCGATATTCTACAGTCAGTTCCCGTTCTTTAGTACTTGTATTAACCGTTGATTCAATTGTTTTTGTTACAAACAGATTTGATTTTGCACCAGCAAAATTTACGTTTACTACGTTTAGATAGTCACCTTCATACTCACGTATACGACCTGCATAATTCATTTTTTCGACAGCATTCTGAATACTTTGATCCTTATAGTAAAGAAGGATATTCTTTTCCTCCATGTTTTTAAACATGGTCTGAGCAAGAGTACCCCAGTATTTAGATGGTGAAAACCCTATCGCTTTATAGAATAACGCATACATCAGATCACCTAAGATGCCTTTACGATTTGTCTTAACGTAGTTTACCGGTCTATCTACCATATCAGATAATGCATAGATTACTTGAGGGCAATCACATCGTTTATCTATCTCGGCAGAGAAACGCACGCCATTTACTTCGGTGTCACCAAAGATAGTCAGCATATCGACGAGTACCTTTGAGTTTAACATGACAACGCCATCATAGTTTATTCGTTCTCCACTTTTCGCATAGAGAGAGTTAAACAATTCTATCGTTTTTACTAGATCAGGTGAAAGGTTACTATCGCGGATGAAGAACTGTGAAACGCCCTTATGATAAGTAAGTATTTCACGTGGTGCTGTCGGATGAACAGCTATACTGTTATCCAGAGTATAGATATCATCAGACTTAGCAATAGTCATTTTTCCGTTTTTGATTTTGAATACGGCGTATGCTGTCAGGAATCCTCCTGTAGCGCGCTGTTCATTCTCGTTCTGGAAAAGCAGAAGATATGTCTGTTCCTTATCCTTACCTAATATTTTCGGTATATTCTTTAACAGAGGTTTTGCATCAACAAAAAGTGATGCTACACCTTTAAACTGATCTCGTACGTTAGAAAGCTTTGCACGAACTTCTGTCTTCCCTATTTTTTCAGGATATCTTTTAGGATCAATTGCATCAATACGTTTTTCTGCTTCGTCAATGTTTGCTGAAATCACATCAATTTTTCCGAGCACTTTATCAAGAGTTACAACTGCTGTCTGTAATCTATCTTCAGCTGATTTCTCTACAAATGCTGCCTCACCTTTTTTAAAGCCGATAAGATCGGCATAAGGATAGATTGCTTCTACCGATTCATTGCCTGCCTTTAAGACGTAATCTCCTGCCTCTACGCCTCTTTTAAAATCTGCAATATAAGGAATAAACGCTGCCCAGTATACTGATTTTGACTCTTTAGCAAAATCTACATATTTAGCATTAACATCTGCGAGTTGTTTTTTTACAAGATCGATATCATTTTTAGCGAATACCGTTTTAAGTTCTTTTGCTGAAGCAACAAGAATGTTTGCTTTTGCTTTTATGCGAGTATAGGGAAGAAATGCAAAAAAATAAAGGAATACTACAACGAGAATAAGGAACCCGACCAAAAAGCCAGGAATTTTAAAACTCTTTTTCTTTTTTTGTGTTTTATAAAGTGGTTTTATCATACTTCTTATACTGCTCCTTTACCTGTCAGCATTATGAGAGGTGTGCGTATAATTATTTTAAGATCTTGTACCAATGATATCGTATCTACATACCTTGAGTCAATAGCAATTCGCTTATCGAAGTTAATTTCAGAGCGCCCTGAGACCTGCCATAATCCGGTAATGCCCGGTTTTATAGATAATACTTTATTCACTAACTTTTTAGTCTGTGGATATTGTTTTTGCTGATTTTCGAGTTCGTCGGGATAATAAGCACGAGGTCCGACAAGACTCATTTCGCCTTTTAGGACATTTAAGAACTGAGGGATTTCATCGATAGAATGTTTACGTATGAATTTACCAACTCTCGTTATGCGTGGATCTTTTTTGAGTTTGTAACTTCCCTTCTTATATTCTTCAAAAAGAACCTTAAAGCGAGGATCGGTGCGAAGCAACTGATGAGCATTAACTACCATCGACCGGAATTTATACATTCTGAATCGGCGGCCATATTGACCTACGCGTTCAGGTACATCTGCAAAAATAGGCCCCGGCGAATCAATATATATGAATAATGCCGCAATGAGGCAGATGGGGAGAAATAATATAATGAGCAGTAACGAGAATACGATATCAAACATTCTCTTGATTACTTTCTCGTAAATTTTTCCAGACATGGATTTTATTCTAACAAAAATATCTTAAGTTAGTGACTCGTTTTCAGTTCCGGCAAATTTCTCGACTACTTTCTTGATCTTTGGTACTGATGTTTTCTTGGTAACAAGAAGGACATCACCTGTATTAATCACAAGCATATCGTCAAGATCTATTCCTACCACTGTCTTATTTTCGTCAAAGTTATAGACAAGACAATCAGTAGTATCTTCAAGGAATACTTTACCTTTAGTAATATTGTCTTCACGATTCTCTTCAAGCGCTTCCTTCAATGCTTCCCATGCTCCTACATCAGACCAGCCGATATCATCCATTACAACACTTGCGTATTCATTATCGAGCTGTTCGAGTACGGCGTTATCGAAACTGATTTCAGGCATTTCATGATAATATTTTGCAAATTCTTCCTGAAAGCGATCTGTACCTTCAGATTCAAGGATCTTTTCTACTAAGCTATGAATGTGAGGAGTAAATCGTTTAAAAAGTGAATGCATAAAATGAGGTGTACTTACGAAGTAACCCAGATTCCAGCAATATTTTGAATCTTTGAAATATTTTTCAGCAAGTTGTTTATCGGGTCGATATTTGAACCCTGCAAATGAGTAGAAATCAATACTATCAATACTTTTCTCTTTTCCGCTTGTTTCGATCCATCCCAGATTTTCAGATGCAAATCGTGGTTTCTGTCCTATAAAGACGATATGTTCCTGCTCTTCCTCAACACGTCTACATGACGTTCTTACAATGTCCATGAATTTCTTTTCGTATTTGACGAGATGATCACTCCAGAGAATGATTACTGATTCATTTGGAAATCGTTTTGATAAATATCCCATCATAAAAGCCACAGCGGGCCCCACATCTTTTTTTTCCGGTTCACCAATAATATTTTCCTTAGGAATATAATTAAGCTGAGCAGCTACCATGTCAACATACTGTGCGCCTGTTGACACATAGATATCTTCAGGTTTGAAATCAGAGAGTAAACGCTCTATAGCGAGCTGTAATGTAGATTTGTTACCAATTATTTTTTCGAACTGTTTTGGAGATGCTTTTCTTGATAATGGCCATAAACGCGTACCAACTCCGCCTGCAAAAATGACTGCTTTCATATAGTGTTAAATATTTATAATCGTAGACAAGTTGTTTATAAATGACTGTATATCGAATTTACTAAGCAAATCTTGTCCTATAGTTTTTAAGTTATTCTTATAATTGTATGATACTGTATGAAATTTTTCAACTGCATTTTGAATATTCAGCGCACTGTGACCATCATAAAACATGCCTGTTTTGCCCTCTAGAACGGTTTCTAATGCCCCTCCAGCCCTAAAAGCTATAACTGGACACCCGAAATGCTGTGCTTCAAGCGAAACGTATCCAAAATCCTCTTCCTGAGGCATAATAAGGCCGTGTGCGTGCTTATACCAGTAAACAAGCTCGGACTCGTCTATTTCACCGGTAAAATGCACATTTTCGGGTGCAAGTGCACGAAGCTTGGATAATTGACTACCTATCCCCACGATCACGAGATGCTTATTCGGCATAGATCTAAATGCTTCGATCACATATTCAATATTCTTGTAGAGTTCTAACCTGCTTACGATCAAGTAATATTCGGCTGGCACAGTTTTAGGTCTGGTTTCGGTTACCTTATTCCAGTATGCTCGATCAAACGGGGGGTAAATCACCTGACTGTCTCTACGATAGTACTTTGAGATACGTGACTGAACAGCCTTTGATATTGCTACTAGTGTATCTGGGCGCTGAGCAGCTACATAATCCCATGTTCTCAAATCACTTCCTGCCAGAAGTGTCATAAATGATGACTTTTGGTATTGCTGACTCTGACCCCATATATAGCGTGTTGGTGTCAAAATAATTCCTACATGTTGTGTGCCCGGCTTAGTAACAACCCCTTTTGCAAACGCTGAACTGACTGAAATAACAGTGTCATAGCCAGAAAAATCAAAGAATTCAAAAGCACGAGGAAAAAAGGGTAATGAAAGCTTACGGTTCCGTGTAATCACAGACGGCAGCTTCTGCATATATGAAGTACGAACATCAAAATTGCGAGCCCAGCTGGCCGTTTGCTGGCTATACAACGAAGTATATAAGGGTGCTTCAGGGAACATAGTGTGCAATGCGAGCAACAATCGTTCTACACCACCCCACTTATCTACCCAATCATAGACCAGTGCTACCTGTTTCTTTTTCATAGAGTTCAATTATCTGTGATGACATAGATTTAAAATTATATTTAGCCAATATCTGGTCTATGTTCTGTTTATTATTATTTGTTAAACATGCTGTTATAGAAGCTCCGATGTCTTCAGGCTTTGTAGGATCGAATGATGTGAATGATGCACCAAGTAGTTCATGAAAAACAGGTATGTTTGAAGCAATTACGGGTGTTCCGAAATAGAGAGCCTCGATGAGCGGCAATCCAAAACCTTCTTCGCGGGATGGCTGGACTAACGCTTTCGCATGTTTATATAGATATACCATATCTGCGGTTACTGCATCTGGAAAAAATATGACCTGGTCAGATACATGCAATTCATTGATTAGTGATTTGATCCTATTGAGAAAATATCCGTCAGGTCCAACTAACACCAGTTTAAGGTCTTTACTCACAAACTGTAATGATCTTATCAGTGATTCTACATTTTTGTGAGGGTAAAAATTGCCCACATATAACATATAAGGAAACGTAATACCGAGATTACTCTCCCCTGTAGAAGCAAGCGTATAATCAATGCCTTCATAGATCACATCTATTTTATCTGCGAACTGTCCTCCTGCAAGCTCTACTAACTGATCTTTTACTGTTTGAGTCGGTGTAATAACTTTTTTTGCATTTCTCAGCTGTGAAAAATAAACGAATTTGAATATGCGATGCTTCAGTTCATAGACTAATGGATTTCGTGTACTTGCTAAACCGGTTTTGTTATGCAAAAGTATTGTATCGTGAATAGTCGCTACAAATGGCTTTTTATACATGACGGGATAGCTAAAATATGTGAAATGCATAAGATCGAGATCATCTTTTTCTAACTGGCTAAAAAATCCAATTTGTTCTCCAAACGTGTGCCAAAGGTATGACACTGGTTGCACTGATATCTGAGTATTAGTGAAATGTGCCTTTTTCATGTCGTCTGGCAACATATATACAGTGAACCGAAGATCACGAGGAGCAATCTCGTCGATATAATGAAGCAGGTTACGGATATATACACCAACGCCTGTTTTAGAGTATAGTCTTGCGTCAATGCCTATGTGTTTCATGATAATGAATTTTTGAGATCAATCATGTAATAAATAAACGCATTCACTATACCCGGATATTGTTTTTCGTAATGTTTTTTGTAAAAAAGTTTCATCGCGTCATGAAAGTGGGTGCGTGTTTTGGTGCGTACCGTGTCGTCTTTTGAACTCATACCACTTTTATATTTGAGATGCAGTACGGCATATACAGGATTGTATTCAATGCTATAGCCCAATTCTTTTATGCGGTAACACAGATCTAAATCTTCACCGTACATAAAAAATTGTTCATCGAAACCTCCTAGCGTATCCATTATTTTTTTGCGCGTGAGAAGAAATGCTCCAGTACCAGCATCAATTTCATGTTTGGTGTAAAGATCGAACGAAGTGAGATGATATCCGCCAAATAGGGTTGAAAGTACAGGAATAGATCTGGTAAATTTCTCGAGGCCTGCAAAATATGTAAGCGAGCGCCATACCGTAGGAAAGCCACGGTGTGATGCGGGATCAATCGAACCATTTGAAAGATTCACGCGTACGGTGAGTGCACCCACTTTTTCATTGGCGTCGAGATAGCTAAGTAATTCATTCAGATTTAAGTTATCAACATATACATCTGAGTTCAGATACAACACATATGTGCCCGTTGCTTTCTGTAAACCAATATTATTTCCTTTTGAATAGCCTGTGTTTGTTTTATTGTAGATAGCAACTGAAGTTATTTCCTTTGTCTGAAGAGAAGGCATCAATGAAGTTAACATTTCGACCGAGCCATCGGTAGAAGCATTGTCTACCACAATAATCTCCACCGTAATAGGTTTGCTAGACGAGGTATTCGATGTAGTTATGCACGAGACTAGACGCTCAAGACACTCTTTAGTTATATCCTTCGTATTAAACGAAGGTATTATGATAGATAAATCACACATACATTATCTATTATATCAGGAGAGTATTAGCGTTTTGGAGATTGCTTCTTTCTGCGTGCTTTTCCTCCGTGTCCAACTTTGCGTCGTTCACGAATTCTTGAGTCACGAGTCATGAGTCCATTAGCCTTTAATACAGGTCTGAAAGTTTCTTTATCAACAAGGTTTAATGCACGTGAAATAGCATGGATGATAGCCTCAAGCTGTCCAACTGTTCCACCACCATTTACTTTCAGTGTGATTACAAATCTTCCTGCATTATTAGTAAGCTCAATAGGCTGCATGTATCTTTTCTGATGACTGCTCAGAGGAAATGCAGTTTCTGCTGCTTCACCATTTACGATTATCTGACCTGGTTCGTATTTCTTTCCTTCAACTGTAATACTCTTTTCTTTTCCCACAATATATAACCGTGCTGTGGCGACAGCTTCTTTTCTGCGACCTACTGATTCGTAGTACTGTATATCTTTAGATTTTTTAGCCATACTAAGTTCACTAATAATTATTAAGAATTTGCAACTTCACTCTGATAAGGATGCTTATCATCTGCAAACACAAACAAACGTGCTAACCGTGGATCACGAAGTTTATTCTTCGGTAACATGCCGGTTACTGCATGTCTAATGATTTCATCAGGTCTTTTTTCAAGCATTGCTTTGAAACTTACGTTTCGCTGACCGCCTGGATAACCTGAGTAATATGAATACTCTTTGTTATTTGCTTTGTTACCTGTGGTAACTACTTTCATTGCATTGATTACAACAACATAATCTCCTGAATCGATATGAGGAACATAGGTTGTTTTATGTTTTCCCTGTAATAAATTTGCGATGATGTTTGATGCGCGACCAAGCACCTGACCCTGAAGGTCAACTACATGCCATTTGCGCTCTATCTGTTTTGCTGATATTGGTTTAATAGTCTTTTTAAGCTGTACCATATGATGTTATTAACTTGCTGGTTCTTCTACGGACTTACTTTCAGCTTTTTCACCTTTTTTTACAGGAGCATCAGTCTTAGTTGCCGAACCATTAACGATTGGATATGCCCATGAAATACGTGCCATTGGTGAACCATCAGACATCCTCTGATGTAATTTTTCGATGCGTACGTAACCTCCCTGTATGTCTTTAACAACAGGTCCTACATTAGTATATAAGTGCTTCAAAAGATCTTTTGAAGTAATATATCTCAGCATATAGTTCTTATTGGCAGTTGTATCTGTCTTTGTTTTTTCAACAAGTCTTTCTACAAATGTCTTTAATACTTTTGCTTTAGCAGCAGTAGTTAGGATACTTCCGTGAGAAAAGAAATTATATAAAAGCTTTTTAACGAGCATTTTATTAGCATCTTTTCCACCTCTAAATTTTACTTTTGATACCTGATGTTTCATATGATCATTTATTTTAATTCGATACCCATTTTTTTGAGCTCTTCATCGATTAAGTCAATTGACTTGCGGCCTACACCTTTGAGACCTACTAATCTATCACGACCTCTTTTAACTAAGTCAGCAACAGTTTCGATGTTTTCACGAAGCAGGGCATTGATAACACGTGATGGCAGATTCAATTCATCAATAATAATGTCATTTAACTTATTATTTGATTCTTCCTGTTGTTCCTGTTCCTGTGCTGCAGGTGTTGGAGCTGCCTGTTGTACGTCGTTGCCAGAAAGCACACGTTCAAAATATGCAGCAAGTGTTTTTACTGATGTCTTGAGTGCTTCTTCTGGGGATACGCCACCGTCAGTGGTTACTTCAAGAATAAGTCTTTCAAAATTTGATTTGCGGCCTACGCGAGCTTCTTCAACTTTGAAGTTGACTTTGCGTACAGGTGAAAATGAACTGTCTACGGTGATATATCCATTTTCTTTTGTTTCCTTTTCTTCTGATGCAACAAATCCATAACCTACTTCAACAATTGCTTCAATATCAAGCTCTGCTTTATCATCGGTAACTTCTGCAATGTATACATCGCCTGTTACAACATTTGCTTCGCCTTCCATTGATTTTGCGTATACTTTGCCAGCACCTTTCTGTACTAAATGTACTTTGTATGTGCCTTCACCTGGAACTTCAAAACGAACCTGCTTTAAGTTTAAGATGATATCAAGTGCTGATTCTTTTACACCTTTGATGGTGCTGAAAAGATGAGGAGCATTGTCAATTTTAACGTATCCGATAGCTGCACCTTTAATTGATGAAAGGAGGGTGCGACGTAATGAGTTACCCATACTCTGACCAAAACTTGGCTGGAGAGGTTCAAATACGAATTTGGCATAATTTTCACTCTGCTCTTCTGTTTTTGTATAGAACATTGGTTCTAACATAGTTTATTAATGTTAATTATTAACGTGAATAGAATTCAATTATTAATCGCAAATTAACCTGTGACTCCAGGATCTCTGAAGAAGGGTCTACAACTACTTTGCCTGAGGTACCTTTCTTTTCAAGCCATTCAGGAATAATAAGATCTTTTCTTGCAAGTAATGTTTCAACCATAGGAAGCTTTGCAGTTTTTTCGTTTGCAAAACTTACGACATCTCCGACACGCAGCTGATGTGATGGAACATTTAATATTCTATCGTTTACTTTTACATGCTTATGTGTGATAAGTTGACGTGCTGCAGCTCGTGTTGGAGCTAAGCCTAATCGGTATACGACACTGTCGAGTCTTCTCTCAATATACTGAGCCATATACATTCCTGTGTTTCCTGTCTTTGACTTAGCATCTGCATAGTATTTTGAAAGCTGCTTTTCATTCAATCCGATCATAAACTTCAGTTTCTGTTTTTCACGAAGCTGACGTGAATGCTCAGACATCTTGCGGCGGCCTTTTGCCCCATGCTGTCCTGGCAATATATTAAGACGCTTCAATAATGAAGCATGTGATTTAGTTCCCGGTGTTTTTAATCCGAGATCTGTGTTCTCTCTACGTGCAATTCTGTTTTTTGGTCCTGTATACCTCATAGCAATGTCAAAAATATAACTTATACCCTTCTAATTTTGGGTGGTCTTACGCCGTTGTGTGGAATTGGTGTAATGTCTATAATCTTTTCAATATCAAGATCTGTTGCTTTAATCACACGGAGTGATGCTTCACGACCTGGTCCGATACCACGTACAAATACATCTGCACGACGCAGCCCGTGATCGTTTATGGCTTTCTTTACTGCATTTTCTGTAGTAACAGTAGCTGCATAAGGAGTTGACTTTCGTGTTCCTGCAAATCCGAACATGCCACATGACTGTAACACGACTGGATTTCCTGCATCGTCTGTGACGGTAATAAGAGTATTGTTAAAAGTCGCTGTGATGTAAATACGACCTTTCTCTATAATTTTTTGTGATTGTTTCTTTTTCATATCAAAATACTAATAATAATTATTTCTTAGAAGATGCTGCAGATTGAACTTTCTGCTGCTCCATCTTTGCCCATACTTCTTTCTTCAGAGCACCTACTGTCTTTCTCTTACCTCTCTTGGTACGAGCATTTGATTTGGTTCTCTGGCCGCGTGATGGAAGTCCGCGAGCATGTCGAACACCACGGTATGCACCGATTTCACGAAGTCTTTTAATATTTCCTGCAATATCTTCACGAAGATCTCCTTCGGTTACGAAATTCTTATCAATAATAGCGATTATCTTCTTTATTTCATCTTCAGCAAGTTTGCCAACTCGGACAGATGGATCTATACCAGCCTGTTTCAGGATTTTTCCTGAAGCAGTCCATCCAATACCATAAAAAAGTGTCAACGCATAATCTATGCGTTTTTCATCCGGAAGTTGTATACCCATTAACCTTGCCATAAAAAAATGAAATGATTACTAATAATTATCCTTGCCTCTGCTTATGCTTTGGCGTAGAACATATAATATATAACTTACCTCTCCTTTTTACAAGTTTACATTTTGCACACATTTTTCGAATAGATGATTGAATATTCATAGGAAAATTAAATTCTATATGTTATACGGCCGCGGTCAGGATCATATGGGGTCAATTCCACACGCACCTTATCGCCTGGTAAAATCTTAATATAATTTTTGCGCATCTTGCCTGATAGATAACAAAGAATGACCTTATCTATCTGCTTTAACTGCACACGAAACAGCGTATTAGGGAGGTTCTCAATTACTTCTCCTTCAACTACTACTGTATCATTATTCTTCATAAACTCTATATTTTAACACAAAATTACGTTAATATAAACGTATTTTCATCTGTAATTGCAATTGTCTTCTCAAAACAGGCAGAAATACTGTGATCAGCTGTGATTATTGACCATTCATCAGCTTCATATGCAATCTTTTCACGCCCCATAGCATATATTATTTCTACTGCTATAACAAGCCCATTTTTAATCTTGTACGTTTTTTCTATCGCTTTTTCAAGGAATCCGGGTACAAATGGGTCTTCATGTAACTCATGACCGATACCATGACCTGTCAGTTCTTTCATTACAGAATATCCATTTCCCCGAACTGCATCCTGGATTACTTTTGAAATATGACCAAGATGATTGCCTACTTTTGCTACAGCAATTGCTGCATCAAGAGTTTCTTCTCCAACTTTCAGAAATTTTTCAATTTCAGGAGTTGTTTTCCCACCGACTACAACTGTTGTTGCGTAATCGGTATGAAATGTTTTCAGATATGCTCCAATGTCTACGGTGAGCACATCACCGTTTTTGAGCTTTCGCTTCGAGGGCATCGTATGGACAATCTGTTCATTTATAGGTAAACAGGTTGCCCATTTATATCCTGGAACTTTATTGAATGATATATCTGCGCCATTCTTTTTGATAAGTTTAGTCGCCTGAGCATCTATCTCTTCAGTGGTAATGCCTTCCTCAATCATAGGCAAGAGCTCTTTCACTGATCTATTCAGTATTGCTCCGCATTCTTTCATTATGGCTATTTCTTCAGGTGTCTTCAGGTGTATCATCTCAGGAAAAATAAATGGCTCTATATATTTCTTCTAATTTATCGTGAAAATCTTCAAGTGAAAAATTATTTTTTACCAGATAATCTGCAAATGCGATGGTTGGACCCATATTCGTGCCTAACAACTCATCAATGTCTCTTTTTTCTCCGAATAACTGAGCTCTGTATGATCTTTTAGAAATACGCTTATAACGTAAATTTTTATCCGCATATAATGCAACGATATTGATTTTAACATCCGGCATTGCCTTTTTGAGGTATGTATACTCTTCCCATGATCGCATACCATCGATAACAATCATCATATTCTTTTCAAGTGCCTTGCGTAGTTTCTTTTCGTTCATAACGGCAAGTACTTCAATACCGTGTGTTGCCCGGAGTTCTTCTCGCACCTTTTTGTGTGTTTCTTCGCTATGTTCAAGCTTCTTCTTATCTATGTAATCGTTTATTACTTTACCAAACGATATAACAGGTATTTCTTTTTCTTTAAAGAACATTGACGCTTCAGTCTTGCCTGCGCCTGGAAGTCCTACAAGAGCAATAATTGTCTTTGTTTTTTGCTCCCATGCATGGACCTGATTTTTAATGAGCTGCTTGCCTATACTCTTGAGCATTTCATCATTTACTTCTTCTATGCTTTGTGTACCTTCTATTACCGCTAATTTATCTTCTTTTTCGTAATATCGAATAACTGGTTCAGTGAATTCATGGAAAATCTCAACACGCTTACGAATAGCTTCGATTGTGTCATCGCTTCTATTTTCGTTGCGATATGCAAGTCTCCACAATGCTTCTTTATCTGGTATTTCAAGGTACAAGACCTTATCTACGTTATTCTTAAACTTTTTTGCCTGGTTAGTTGTTCGTGGAAATCCATCAAGGATATATCCATTCTTGTACTCTGGTCGTGATAAGTATGTATTTACTATTTCAATAGTCTTATCATCGGGTATCAGATGTCCGGAAGCGATTACCAATTTGACATATCTGCCGAGTGTCGTTTTCTCCTTTGCAATCTCTCTAAATATATGCCCAGTCGAAAGATAAGGTATATTTAGTTGCTTGGATAATAAGTTTCCTTGGGTTGATTTGCCGGCTCCCGGAATCCCGATTAAGACGAGTTTCATAGCTTTTTCTTTTCTTTATGAACTGTATGTTTCTTACACTTGTTACAATATTTCTGGAGTTTTAAGGCTTCAGTAGTATTGATCTTGTTTTTTTCAACAACATAGTTCTGTTTGTTACATACTTCACAAACGAGTCCAACGAGAACGCGTGTGCTTTTTTTTGCCATATTAAAAACGTTAACTTCTAAAAAAAATCAGCGAACAAATTTATCGTAACTTTTCATTACCAGCTGTGCTTCGACCATTTTGAACGTTTCAAGAATAACTGAAACAATGATCAGAATGCCTGTACCTCCAATTACCAGATTTGTAAGCCCGGTAACTTTTGATACGATTGCAGGTAAGATAGCTATTATACCTAAAAATAATGCTCCAACGGTAGTAATTTTATATAAAATCTTTTCAAGATACTGTTTTGTGTTCACACCAGGTCGTATACCAGGTATAAATCCGCCGTGTTTCTGAATCTCTTCAGCAATTTTTGCAGGATTGAAAACAATGATCGTATAGAAAAAGGTAAAGCCGATAACAAGGATAAAGTAAAAGAAATTATAGAAAAAGCCTGATGGATTAAATGTAGTTGCCAGGAAAGTAGCTACAGATTTAATGATAGGATTTTTCGAATACTGAAGGAAATTACCCAAAAGCTGTGGGAACAATACAAATGATACAGCGAATATGATCGGGATAACCCCAGCCTGATTCAGCTTTAATGGAAGATAATTGGTTGCTGCCTGATACATTTTATTTCCCTTAACCCGCTTTGCATAATAGACAGGTATCTTGCGTACAGCCTGATTGATGAATACAACTGCTGCGATGACTGCTACTGCTACAACCAAGAAAACAACAAGGTTAATGATTGTTTCCTGATTTGCTATAGCAAATGTTTTTGTTGCAAGAACGGGTATGCGTCCCACGATACCTGCGAAGATAATCAGCGAAATACCGTTTCCGAGTCCCATTTCTGAGATAAGTTCACCAAACCATACTAATATAAAGGTACCTGCAATGAGGGTAAATACAAACGAGAAAAACTCAATGGGAGTTAAAACTCCAATAATTTTCTGGTTTTTAAGTAGTACATATATACCTATTGACTGTATCAAGGTAAGAGGTACCGTCAGAAGACGGGTGTACTGATTAATCTTGTGTCTGCCATATTCGCCTTCCTTTGCGAGTTCTTCAAGCTTAGGAAATAAGATAGTGAATAGCTGAATGACTATGGAGGCATTGATGTATGGATTTAAGCCAAGAGACATCACCGAAAAATTAAGAAGAGTGCCGCCAGAGAATATATCAAGAAGTGATAAAAACTGGTTTTGTGCGAAAAGTGCACGTAACTTTATAAGATCGATCGATGGAACGGGGAGAAATGCAAATATTCTGAATACAGTAAATATAAACAGAGTAAAGATTGTTTTTCTCTTTAGTTCTGGATCTTTAAAAAGAAGTTGCAGCTTTTTTACGGCATCTTTCATATACTACGTACTTCGCCGCCCTTGTCCTCGATCATCTTCTTTGCGGACTGCGAAACTGGTAAAGCTACAGTCAGTTTCTTGGTGAGTTTACCGTTGGCAAGTACCTTTACGGTGACTCCTTTGTTTGTAGGGACAATCAAACCTTTCTCGATAAGAGATTCAACAGTGACGACGGTTCCTTCATCAAATGTTTCAAGGTCCGCCATTGAAATGACATTCGCTTTAACCTGTATTGACTTGTTTTTACTTTTTCCTCGAAGAAGTGGAAAACGTTTGGTCATCTTTCCCTGACCACCTTCAAACCACAGCGGGATATTCTCGCGTGCTTTCTGATGACGTGTGGTACCACGAGTAGATTTCTGACCTTTGCCTGATCCTGCACCACGGCCTAATCTTTTTTTACTTTTTTCTACGATTTTTGTTCTGTTTGATAAATAGTTTGCCATAGTTATTTAGTTTCTGCTGCTTTCTTTTCAGGGCGTGCTTTCAGCAATTTTAACGCTTCGATGATTGCATATGTGTTCATGACCTGATTTCGTGATCCGATTATCTTACCTGAGCAGTTAAATACTCCTGCAAGGTTAAGAATAACACGTACAACACTTCCTACTTTTAAACCGGTACCTTCTGGTGCTGGTTTTAATAAGAGAAGAGATGATTTGTATTTATACGTTATCTCGTGTGGAATGGTGGTCTTATATAAAGGAACAGTGATCAGATTCTTTTTTGCCTGTACGATAGCTTTCTGAATGGCTGGGGGAACTTCCTTTCCACGACCAAGTCCTACTCCGACCTGACCTTTACCATCTCCTACAGCGACCAGTGCTGAAAATGTAACGTAATTACCTCCGGTTGTCTTTTTAGATACGCGTCTTATTAAAAGTACTTTCTCTTCGTACTTGTCGCTTCTACCTTCGTTTGTAACTTCTCTCATATCAGGAAAAGGGAAATTCTAATTTATATAATCAATCCGCCTTCACGTAAACCTTCAGCGAATGCTTTAATTCTACCATTATAAGTGAATCTGCCGCGATCAAATACGCCGGCTTTTACGTTTGCTGCAATTATCTTTTTCGCGAGTTCCATACCAGCTTTTTTAGCTTCTTCAGTTTTATTTCCGTTTTTCTTCTTATCTGTTCGTAAATCTGATGTTGACACTGCTGCAATTGTCTTTCGTGCAACATCGTCAATAGCCTGTGCATACACAAATTTGTTTGTACGATGTACTGCAATTCTCAAACGGTCCATTGAACCTTTGATATTTGAACTTACTCTTTTTTTTCTTCTGTCTTTTCGACTGACTGTTATAGTATTCATATGATAATGTTATTAGCCTGTTTTTGCTTTCTTACCAGGTTTAATTCTTATTTTTTCGCCTTCATATCGAATGCCTTTGCCTTTGTATGCATCTGGCTTTCTGATCATTTTAATCTGATATGCAATCTGTCCTACCATCTGCTTATCACTTCCGGCAACTATTACTTTATTATTTCCTTCTACACTGTATATAAGTCCTGCAACTTCTTTAAAGACAACAGGATGTGAATAGCCCACTTTGAAAAGTAAATCTTTTCCTTGCATCTTTACATTAAAACCTGTTCCAACTATTTCGAGTCTTTTTTCCCAATGCTTATCTACACCTTCTACTGCGTTTGCGATCAGACTTCGGAAAAGTCCATGATTTGCGCGTGCAGATTTATATTCTCCAATTCTCTTGATGACTAGTTCTTTATCAGTTTTTTCGCCAGTGATGTTGCGCGGCAACTCAATGTTTATCTCGCCTTTTGGTCCTTTAACATTGATGACACCTGGCTGCAGATCAATCTGCACAGATGAAGCTAAAGCGATAGGCTTAATTCCAATTTTTGACATATTACCAGATTGCAAATAATAACTCTCCACCAATATTCTTTTTTCGAGCTTCAATATTAGTCATGATTCCCTTTGGTGTTGATACAAATGAGTATCCGAGTCCGCCGAGTACTGGCTGAAGTTCACGATATGATACATACCAGCGTCGACCTGGCTTACTATAGATTTTTACATCTGTAAAAGCTGGGACTCCTTCATTAAACGATAAT
>CAYXCP010000001.1:56920-74826 GCA_964463455.1 uncultured Gammaproteobacteria bacterium | reverse complement strand
TTTCCCAGAACAATCGTTTTCGATTATTCTACCTTCGGCTCCGAAGTAGTAGATGTTTCCAACATATGTGTTGTTTTCGATAGACTGATCTTCCGACAAAGAGATTAAGTTACAAGGTTCATAAAAATCAGTATCATCCATAATGATACCCATTTTCATATCAACGAACACAATAGCGTCATCTTTCCAATAGAAAGTGTAACCCAGTTCTTGACACCATGATTTAAGAACCTCTCTTGCCGTTCCTGTGTAACGTCCGTAGTAATTCGGATGAACGTTAGAAAGTCCATAATACTTAATCCCTTTACGGCCAAGCGCCGCCAAAAGTTCAGAGAACGAATAAGTTACATCCAAAATCCTTGTATAGATTTCTGTTTGACAGTTTATCTGTTTGCTCTGATTATCCTGTTTTACCGAGTTAATGTCGTCTGAATCAACGCAGTTATCACATGGGTCAACGTAGGAATCTGTAAGCCCCTCGCAAGGGTCCACATACGTTCCTAGAAGAATGATATTATTGAACGTTCCTGTAACGTCAGGAACCGGGATTGGATAAGTTCTTCCCCTCTCAGTCTTCAACTGATTAGTTTTATTGCGTCCATGCACCCCATGAAGGCCAATGAAAATCTTGTCCAAAATGATACTGGTATCTACATACTTCACTGTAATAGAGTCCCCTCCATCCACAGAATGTGACTTTCTCCATCTGACGGCATATCCGTTGAACGTAAAGAAGTCTCCAACCTTGATGTTTGTTACAGAATCAACGTTTAAAACAGGGGCAGCATACTCCCCAGTATCAGCAATAAAAGTCACCTCCATCGTAGATGGTTCGTCTGCCCCACCACGACTGTAATCAACCGAGTATATCGGGTACTTAATCCCGGATATACTTACCCTTGGTATATTTGTTATCATAGCCTAAATAGCTCCCCTGTACCTCCGTCTTGTATTTTTACACCATGATACAGGTGATAGATCGAAGTTTCTTTGAAAAAGTCTCTTTTCGATCTGAACAGCCCTGTATATGAAACTTCTCCAGTCCATACTAATGCAGCGTTACTGTAGAAGTCACCAGTAGCGTTGTTTTCTATTCCTAATTGTAACAGCGTTATTCCTGTGCTGTTATCGTAAATAACTGTGTCCGTAGGTTGAACAGAACCGATTATATTCAGAACCCCGTTTGAAACGGTGAACAGCCCTGATTCGATTCTGACTCCTTGATGGTAAACCAATCCCGTATTGTAGGCAGATAGATAGAAATATCCGTTTACGTTGTCGAAGTTTCCATTCAGGTTATACATAGATGGAATCGCTCCTGTGTCAGTCCCTAAGATTATAAGACCAGCATACTCGGAGGTAACGCCGTTCATCTTAAAGTTTGTATAGTAGCTGTAATCTACTCCTGTTGTGTACCCCGTAGTAGAAACGGTAGAGTAAAACGCATCATAATCAAAGCGTGCCCTATCGGTTCCGTAGTAATCTCCGCTTACCGTAATGGAATGAGAGATCACAACAAACTCGCTATTTCTTGTGTAATTGATGGTATCTTGGTAATACGAAGTCCCGGTGATACCTGTAGCGGTTCCCGTATAAGTTCCTGTATAGAGATTTCCTGTTCCGTAACACAGGGATAACCCCGTGGACATGACAACTCTCCCTGTAAAATTACCAGATGAGTAGTTACCTGTAGCAGTCCCAATAAAATGTCCCTGCCCCAATCCATTGATTAGGCCAGAGTTCATTGACGTAAAGTAGTCAACAAAAAAGGAATGGTTCGTTTCTAAAGCAGGAGAATCGAATCTGTAAGATTCGTCTAACTTCAAAAATGAACTAATAACAGACGGGGTTAACGTATAAGGTTGAAAACCTAAAAGAACCTGTAGGATGTAGTAGTCCTCGTATGCTCCATTCAAGAACAGGAGTTGATGAATCAACCCACTAAAATATGAACGATACGGTGTAACGTTATCTTCTACTCCCGCTAAAGCTATAAAAGAGCTTGTATTTACCTCAGAAACAGGGTCGCAAATAAAAGATTCGACAGAACTGAATGCCTGAGAAACCAAGTCATACTGATAAATGGTAAAAGCTCGTCCGGACTTCTTGATTACGAGACAGTTTGTTTTTGACAAATTGATTTTCGTGAACGTATGTGTCAGTAGTTCTTGATACGTGACTTCCAAGTATAGGAAGTTCCCACTTGTAATTCCAAGCGTCCAACCGCCACCACCTGTATCATTTGACATTAAAACCTGAGAATATGCTTCAAGTTTCTCGAATGTAAGGAAAAGCGTAAAGTCTTCTATGAAACTTGACCCGGACAGCCCCAGATTTATGTCTGAGAGGCCACCAGCATTTCCAGTGAAATCATACCCACTTGAGTACGCGGGGTAAGGCGCTATTTCAAGGATGTCCTCACTTGCAATAGGCGTTCTGGAAAGAAAGTATGAGAGTTCCATCATAGTTATTCTAGGAGTATCGGAGTGTCATCTTCGAGTAAGATTTCCTCATCGTCCTCAAGCAATACGCCAGGGGATTCTCCAAAGATGATTTCATCAGATACTCCTTGTGGTTTTAGTCCGTTCCACGCGAAGTCAAAGGAAATCATCCCTAATGATTCTACATATTCTACGGACTTTTTCTCCAAGATTATATTGGTAGCCTGAAAATACTTGGCCATTAACTGATTCACGCGCATTCTCGTCTGAGAAATCGCGGCTTCTGTAGAACAGCACTTAGAGGGTCGGCAACTACCTGAAACCCCAAACTTGGCTCTATTGTTGTATTTTAGGTTCTGAATCGAGTAACACCCCTGACCCCTGTAGGCGGCTTCCTCAGAAAATTGAGGAATAGGGTCTTCAAAGGTCATGTTGTAACTAAGGGCTTCGATACACCCACAGTTTTCAGAGGAATCTGTGCAAAAAGATATGGATACGCTAATGTCTCCATTTTCGTTGTTGATACTGACGGATTTGGAATCTGGCACCGATGACAGGTGAGTCCCGTATCCATACAGACTCCATCTTGCCATTACATACCCCACCAAATCTAAGGTATCTAAGTAAGCTTTAGTTTTTTCGTATCTCGCTGCTGGACAACCGATTAGACTCTTTATGTCAATACTCGTAGAGATACAATCTTTCCCTTCTTCCCTGGAGATGGTAGTGCTATCAGAGATATACGGGTCTGCGAATTCAGCCTCAGAATACGTAAAAGAGTAATTGATCGTGTTCGCATCCAGGTCTTCTGAGATACTAGACTGTGACGGATATGTAAACAGTGTCCCTGACGGCTTATAGAGAGAATATTCGTATTGAGCGAATGCGTCGGCACTACCCTTAACCCCCACCATAGCGGCACGAGTCAATGTCATACTTCCGTCTCTACTACCTTGGAGAGTTCCTGATACGGTAATTACAAAGATACCGTTGTCGATTTTCTGTTCAGTCTCGGTAGTCTGAATGAAATTAGCGTCCCCTGAAAGAAGGTTTTTGTCGTATCTGTAAACCTCAGTTACAGAGACTGTAGCTGTTCTACGATCTACCGATTCTCTCCTATCCACTAATATAGGGTCGTTAGTCATGTAGTCCGGAAGGACCGCAGGATTATAACCCAACTTAGCATTAATGAATGCTTTAGCGTTATCTATGGCTTCATCAGAATTGTTGACCCCTCTGCAAGAAATGTTGTGAACGATGTTTACCAAACACCCGTCCGTTTCTTCAAAAGAGAAGGAACTTGTTGGTTCTAAAACTCCATACTGTTCATATAGATAATCCTTGTAACAACGCAGGACAATTGTATATGGAACCAAATCGTAGTATTTGTCTTCCTCGAAAGAAATAGAATCTACGATAGCATTATCGTATGAGAAGATCGTAGTCGAGTCCTGAATAACTTCAAACTTCTTGAAGTTCTCAGAGAACGCTAAGATAAGCTGCTTTGTCAGTTCATAAATAGACTCAAAGCCTGAGTCACATTCGATTCTTTTTAGTCTTCCTTCTAAAGTGAAGGTATCTACTCTCGAAGTCTTTCCTCCAGGACTGTACTCATACCCCTCCGTTCGGCTAATCAAAGGAGTTCTGTCACCAAACGGATTTTGGTTGTTGTACTGGATTATCGTCATTAGACTAGAATCTGAGAAGAAGTAATGTAAGCTTCATAGCTATAGCTTGCCGTTAAAGAAAATGCCCTTGTCAGTGGCGAGAACTGATATGAATAACCTTTCATGTAGATGTCGTCGCCTTCTGGAAATTGAATCATGCCTGTTGCCGTGTTAAGAAACTGACTTAACGGTATATCTGTTCTTGACACGAGACTGATGTTGTTTGTGAATACTCCGCGAAGAGACTGCAATGCCGGTTGGGCAATTACGTGATCGTAGGAAATCGGGAAGTAGTTCACTACATGGGTTGGCTCATCAATGGAGATTGTATTGGAAATCTTGCTGAAAGTTCCATTTCCGACATCCCTTGGATTATCAGAATACTTCTTGGTATAAGAAACAATACCCGCATGTTCTTGAAGGGTAAGTTCCTCTTCTGTCACTCCAAGTGATGCTCCTAGGTAACATTGATAGAAGTTGCCCGTATAATCTGCGTAAAAGGAATCCATGCGAGATTGGATTTCTCCAGACTTACTAAGGTAAGTCATATACGCAATACTAAATCCGGTTGGGTATGCACTTGGGATAGCTTGGATAGTTCCTCTTTCAGAAAGGGTTAAATAGCCATCAGGGTCCTGGTCAATATTATCTTCATAGCTATAGACATAACCACTATTATTGAACGGACTATTGGAATACGTTTTAGAATATTCGATTGTGCCTTCGCAACCGTTTTTAGACAACGTAGAATTCTCAGGGAGGTTCTTTAGAGAACATCCTCCCGTGTAGCTCCAAACCCCCGTGTAGTTATCATAAACAGCCGTGGCACGAGCGAAGATTCCTGTTTCAATCGTAGCCCAAGCCAACTCCGCAGCTTTTGATTTGTAAGCCAATTGTTGAGTTGATGTAATGACTCCGTTTTCAGCCACAGAGACAACACCGTCCGCTAATGAAATGTTGTAGTTGTAGTCCCACTTGTAGTTGAGCCCACTTTGGAAGGTAAACTTTTCATTGTAAGTTCCTTCCAAATGAATATCATCATAGACTTGAGTCGTAGATAGAATACCACTTTGATTCTTGTAGAAGTTCGGATAGAACTGAGTAACTACGTTTATGTCACCATAGCTCGAACGAGCATAGTCCATAATCGTTTTAGCAAATACAGCAGGGTCTATTCCTAAATCAGGAAGAATCGCCTCGTCAATTGTGAAGCTTACATCCTTCGTATATTCATACTTTTCTTTAGCGATTTGACTTAGGTCAAAAGACTCTTGAAACTCAAGAATGTAACGACCCTCAGGTTCGTTGAAAAGACTGTAAACGCTAGGTTGTCCTGTGAAGTAAGTAGTATTCAACACCAGGTTCCCTGTGTTTTCATACATGCCACTTCCCGCATGTCTTTGAACCTCAAATGATGCAGTGTATTCTTTGTAGTAAACGTCCGTTCCTTTAGCAAAATCCAAAGACGTAATACGACCCGTTCCCACATTGACTGAGTTAATGATGATCGGAATGGATTGTCCAGAAGCCTCGACAATCATATTGTTCATCGCAATCCATATATTCTCTATGGATTCCTGAGTATAGTCACCATTTATTCTACCTCTGATAGTAAATGATTGCGTCGCATTAGGCTGTAACGCATCGCCCCACAAGTTGTTTTTGTGAGAGAACGATAGAAGTTCTGCGCAATTAAATTCCATTATTTAGCCGTAGGTTTTACCTTAAGAGATTTCCCTGTAAGATCATACAATTCGGACACGATCATTTGCCCAACTCTTGCCAAGAAATCAGGAGAGTTAAGTGCATTTGCGATATTCACAGTCACATCAACAGCAGATGTTACTGGGTTTGTGCCTGAGTTTCCGGTTAGTTTAGTAAACGGTTCTTTTAGAGCATCAATAGAAGTGTTTAGCTTGTTAAGCGCCCCCTTAACTTCGTTAAGGATTGGCTCAGCAAGTTTCTTTTCATCATCTTTAACTCCCTTTTGTAGAAGCTCATTCTTTTTATAGAGTTGATACCCTTGATCTTCAAGGTTTTGAATTCTTTGCTTATTGATAGCCGTCTTAGGAAGCGAGTTAGCCTCGGTATCGAGTCTTCTCATTTCCGCCTTATTGCTTTCAATTTCAGAGAGCTTATTCTTTCTGTCTTGAGATATGATCGCAGCTTTAACTCCCGCGCCTCTAGCTCCAGTTGCTCCGGCTATGTTTCCAAGGAAAGCGTTAGCTTCCTCTTGTTTCTTGTTCATAGCCTCAAGCTGATTAATGATCTGTTGACCCGTAGAACCTTTAACAGTTTTGTCAGCAAACGCTCCAGCAGCAGACTCCGTTGAGTCGAAAAAGTCTTTTCTGGAACCAACAAAGTCTTGTAGGTTTTGGAACAGACCTCTAATTTCAGAAAAGTTATCCCCCCTTAGGTCGGATTGCCTACGAAGTTCGGAAAGTTGATCTTGAGCAGACCCGAAGTCTCCAGTAGCAACTGATCTTTGAATTCCAGCCAACTGTTCTTTATTAATCAACGGCACGGCTCCACCAGTAACCTTCTTGTATCTTTGGTTAATTCCGTTTACGAACTCGGGAACTTGAGCCCCGGTTTCTTCAATGATATCGGCATTACGTTTGTTGCGGAATGCTTCAAAAGCTTGTTGACGCTTGAACTTCAAAAATCTATCGCCAGCGGCAGATGCGTTCGGCAGATCGAACAGACCAGACTCTTGTTCAGCCTGAATTCCTTGCAGAACAGTCAAGGCACGATCTCTATTCCCTCTTGTAATCGCTAAACTACGATTAGCAAAAGCGTTTTGATTAATGTCTGATCTAATCCCATTAGGAGATATGTACTGTGTCGCAACCTTATTTTCCAACTTAGGTTGTAAGTAAGCACGAAGACCTTCTGTAGAAGTTTTTAAGCTATCAGCAAAATCCCTACTACCGCCATATAGGTTTTGAGCGTTCTTTTGTCTGATGTTTTCAATAGTCTTGTCTCTGATTTGCTTTTGCAATTCAGTAGAGATGTCCGCTTTACCATTGGCAAGTTTAGCTTCTTCGACCAATTGACGAGCTAGTTCTTCCAAGTCTTTTGTGGAACCGGCTCCAATTGCTTTTTGGATTTCGGATTTAAACGCAGCAAAGTCTCCGTTAGCAGCAAAGTTCTTAATGGCTCTTTCTGCAATTGGTTGATTCGTAGCGGTTAAAGTGGTTCTTTTCAAGATACCCTCAGCTTCTGACAAGAAACGTGAACGCATATCGTTACGAACTGTCGCCAACTCAGTTTGAATCTTGTTAACCTCAGATTGATAATTGATTTGAGCAGTCTCCAAATCAGTGAATTTATCTGTAGATAGCTCAATCTGCTTGTTAAGCAGTTCAAGACTAGCTTGAAGCTTTTCACTTTCTAGTTTTTGCTTTGTCGAAGCATCACTAATAGAATCTTGCAGCACTTCAAAGAACTTAGTTGAATCCAACTGAGTATTGACAACATCTTTTCCGACTTCTGCACCGTACAAACGTCTTCTCAGACCTCTCTCAAGATGCAGTCCTGTTGCTCCTAAGTCTTGTCCGTTACTTTCAAACGCACTAAGAAGCCCTTCGTTCTTAATGTACTTACGAATATCGTCTAACTTGATTTCTTCTTTCTTATCAAGCTTAGCCTTAAGTTCTGGAGAAATATCATTTGCTCCGACTCCAGAAAGAATAGAGTCAGCAATATTATCACTATTTTCAGTGAATCCACCGAATTGAGTTATAGAACGGTTTCTATGTGGAGCAAATAAGCCCTTTCTCTTGTACTCTGTGAAGGCTTTCACAACCTCTCCTTGCTCAACGTTAGCTTTGTTGAATTGCTCTTGTTCTGAGATAATAGATTGAAGCTTAACAGGGTCTTTCTTTGCATCATTTAATCTCTTCAATAGACCTTCGTCAGAAATGCCTCCTAAAGCAGTACTGATTTTTTCTTGAGCTAACTCTTGCGCGTACTTCGACCCCGTGGCTAAAGCTTGGTTTAGATCAGCTATACCACCTGCATAGTCATCCAAAGCTTTCATTTGCTGATTGGTACTTTCTACCAAATCATTTTGAGATTTGATAACTCCATCAAGAGGGACTTTAGCTTCCTTGAAAGCGTCTGAAAGCAGAGAAATACCACCAGCAACACCAGCGACGATACCTGCCACAGGATTAATAGCTCCGAACGTTGCAGCGATACCAGCGGCAGATGTACCTGATTCAGTCAATCTTTGAGCAGCGGTAGATTCTCCCTTTGGACCACGCAAAGTTTCAGCCAAAGCTCCACCAGCAAAAGAAATAGCAAAACCTGCCGTAGCTAGTCTTCCAGCACGGATTTCTCTGCGTTCTGCTTTTTTTTGCAGAGCTTCTTGTTTTGCAGCTTGAGCCTGAGCTTGCGCTGCCCTTTGTTGATTCAAATTAGCAGCAAACGCAGCATTTCTTACAGCAATAGCTGGTTGAGGCAATGGCTGTCTAGGCGGCGTTGGCGGAGCAGGAGGCGGAACAGGCCCTATGCTTGGAGGTGTAACACCGGGCGGAACTCTAGGAGCTACGGGAGGCGGCGGCGTCAGATTTAATGGCTGAGGCGTAGGTCTTCCATAAGGGTTTTGAACTCTTTGGGCTCCTGATCTAGGAGCGGTTCTACCTGTATTAATTGCAGCCTGAGCTTGCGCAGCCGTCATTCTCGCCACTTGTTGTGGAGAATACCCCAATTGAGCAAGTAGTCCAGCTATCCTAGGACTTACGCCACCAGCGGCATTAGGGATGTGCCCTATTGCATAGCCTTGCATGTGTCTATTCAACACTGCGTCTTGACCACTATTAGCGTAGTTCTTAACGATTTTTTCGTCTGAGTTAACAACAACTGGCTCTAAACCTTTACCAAGGTTCAGCATCTTAAGTTGAGGAACCGCATTTGGACGAGCACCGCCAACTCCCTTTTTAATATCAGAAGATTCGCGTAAAACCGCGTCAGGAATAGAACCTCCTGCCTTGCTATATCTTGGACGCGTTGGACTGACACCCTTGATCGTAGGAAGAAAGGCATTAGTAAATCCAAGAGCTTCGGTTACACGAAGTTGTTGGTTAAGGATGTTCAGAATCGCTTGCTCTTTAGCAGCAACTGTCGTAAGATTGGCGATACGTCTAAGATCGGCTTCGTTGATCTTAGGATAAATTTCCGTTACAGCTACCTGATCTTGGGCCGTAATTTGTCCTTTGATTTTTTGAATACCAAGAAGGCTTTGTAAAGCATTTCTTGAGTCTCCCAAAATCTTGAACATGAACTTAGATACGATAACCCCAATCGCAATCAAGCCAGGGCCACCCAATACGTTTCCTAGTCCAGAAGCAAGGATTTTACCCAAGCTTGTTCCAGCATCTGAAAACGGCACTTTAAGCTTAGCAGACAACGCGTCAGCTAATACTCCAACTTTTTCGATTACGTTATCTACAATCGGCTTAGTAAGCCTTTCCCCAATATCCGCCCCAGCACTGATAATGTTGTTCTTGAATCTCTCGATAGCAGATGCAGTGCTCTGATTTAGTTTATCGAGACGTTTATCGGAATCGTTATCTGAATTCTTGGAAGTATTAATAGCCTTGTCAACCAATGTTTGACCATTAGCCCCAGGGGTAAATGAGTCAATGAACCCTTGGAAGGCGTTCGCTTGGTATTTCCCAGCCACTCTTTGTTTGATGAATTCTTTCTGAGTGTCATTAAGTGTTTGGAATACCGTAGCTAATTCACGGCCAACTTCGACAGCGTTTTTGAATTCACCGTTATTATCTTTGACAGTTACGCCAATAGACTCCAAGTCCTTTTGGACTTTTTCAGAACCAAAGGATGTAAGAATGGATTTGATGGAGTTACCAAGAACGGCCTCGGAACGACCCGTCAATTGCTTGATGGATGCAAGAATACCAATTTGTTCGTCGAGGATAAGTCCGTTCTCACGGGCAACACCACCAAAACGTTTTAGACCTTCAATCAAACCTGTTCCTGAGGTAGCAAATTTAGCATCTACCGCAGTCAGTTTGTTTGCCACATCTACAAACTCCAACGCTTCGTTGGTAGAAGTAGAAATAATGGCCGTAAGACCTTCAATCGTTTTTCCCAAATCACCACCAGACAGCTTAGCCAATACAGCAGCCGCTCTCGTAGCTTCAAGGGTCTTATTCAGGCTGTAACCTTGGCGGGAGAACTCTTCCGCTGCTTCGGCTACAGTATAAAAACTTGTGCTTGTTTGGTTGGCGATCTTAAACAAACTGGCCTGAACCTCTTTGGTTTCTGAGGCCGTTGTTCCGAGAATGCTTGAGATTCTCGTCATAGCTTGTTCTACGTCAATTGCGCTCTTAGTAACAGCCGCGAAGGCGTTACCGATACCACCGATGATTCTAGTAGTAGCTGTGAAGGAGATAACACGAGCAACAGCCGCGTCCAAGCTCTTATTGAACTGAGTCAGGTCGCTGGAAATCTTACCAAGAGCGGGAGCCTGAACGTTCAGAGTGACCGGCCTAGACGTGACCCTAGAAGTAGCTTGCTGAACCCCGCTCAAGAATGGGGACGTGTTTGCAACTACGTTGATTGGGAGATTGTTCTGACTAGCCATATACCTTAATTAAGGATTACACTCTTTTAGCCGCCAATGCGTCAAGTGTCGCTAAATTTTGTTTATCTTCGTCCACATCACTGACTACGCCGCCATTTTTCTTCCAAAAATACCACATAAGCATCTTCTCGGCATTATTATTGATTGTTTCGTCGTCGCACGGTTCCTCTACACATACTTTCACATACGTCTCCGCCAATCTACAGAAAATTAGTTGACTGTTACTGAGCTTAAGTGGACTATCCCCAAATATAGTGGAGTAACCTTCAATTAACCCCAAGATATTTACTACAAAGTCTTCAATACAAAGCTGTTTCAAGCTTTCATGCGAGAAGTCTTCTACAAATTGTAGATGCCCTTTTTGGAATCTGTAGAAATATGCGCTGTAATCGTATTCAAATGATTCGTCTGTCCAAACACGCTTAGTCAAGGCAGCGTCGTAAAAAGCATTGTCTATGATCTGCTGCTCACGTACACGCTTAGTGGCCGAGATTTCAGCAGAATCGTCAATCAGGGAATATTTCTCTGTCAGTAACTCCAGTCGCTTATCTTGGAGTTCCTTGATTGAATCGTAAAGACCATGAATCTGATTGTAGTCCTTAATCCCGCGTTTCTTCGAGTTCAATAGACTAATATCCTCTTCACAACGCTTAATGGCTTTATCCTTTGCAGGTTTCCATTTGCCTTGCCTAATCAAATCCCTAAAAAGAGCTTCCTCTCTCGGTTTGCCGTAATCAATGTACTCTTGGAGTTTCTTCTTGTATAAGACAGAATACTCGATAGCGTCAAAGACGCTGTAATGTTTTACATAGATTGGTTTTTGCTCACCGATTACCGAATATCCTCTATTAAGATCGAGAAATATCTGTTCCGGGCTCACCAGTAATTACATCAAAATACTCTTTGGACAATGTAGATTCATCAAGGAGAATCGCCGCATAGAAGCAATTATATGCTTTACGAAGAATCCCGATTTCATATTCGTAATCCTCGGGGTCATCAGAAATCTGATAATAGAAGTTCATCTTCGCCTCAAAAGACACCCCAGGAAATACATGGGACTTATTGTCATCCCAAAACGTAAGGTTTAGAGCCGCCCACAACGTAGTTCTATCGTCCGCATATGCTTCGGCAGTCTTGTTGTAAAGCTCTCTATCTAAGTTTTGAATAGCCTCCAACTCTAAAGCCAAATTCTCCAACCTAGCTACTAGTTCATCAGGAGCTTCTCCTGCAAGAATAGCTTTGTTGATCTTGTCCATTTCGAGCATAATAACTTCTGCTCGTTGGTAGTCTTGGTTTGATACGATGCCCCCTGCATCCATCAAACTCTTTCTCAGAGTTTCCTGAGTTGGAACTCCGCGTGCAATCGCAAGTCCGTAATTAGACTTATACACCAAGGAGATTTCCTCTAGGTCACGCCTAGAAATTTTCTTTAAAAACACCTTGCGAGGTTCAAGAGTCTCTACGGTTTTAACCGTAAAGCTGCCGTCTTCGTTTTGTGTTCTTTCTTCTCCTTGTACCTTCTTGTTTGCTATAAACGAATATAGTTCTTTCATTTCCTTAATCCGATTCGATTTCTCTTCTTATGTTTCCTGCGTGATCGAGAATTTTCTTTCTGTAGAAAGCTACTGTCTCGTCGTCTAACCAATCAGCATGATTCGATAGATGGGATAGATTCGTTTCTACGTTTCTTTCCTTTAATACTTCCTCAATATCAATTAGCGAATCTTCAAGCTTCTTGATGGATTTATCATGCTCGAACTTAATCTGCTCTAATAACTCCAAAGCATACTTAAACATTGACGCCAAGCGTCTGCTTTCTCTAAACGTTCTCTCGTTCACAACCTTTTTCCTTACCTTGGTTTACACCGATCTCTTTCTCTGTGAAAACAAAAAACGCGCCGTTTGGCGCGTTTCTTGGATTTCTTATGTATGACTTAGATTAGGCAAACGTTCCGCTCATCAGAACGTTGCTTGTCAAGTCGGTAGGACCACCGATCTGACCAATCCATGTTTGTGTGACAGTTTGAGGGTCACTTCCTGCGGAAGTGTTGTAGTTTTGAGACTCAAGACTTACGTTGATTAGCTTGAATCCTAGAGCGTTTGCGCCAGTTCCCGTTCCGCACACAGGCAGTCTTAGGTTAACTAGAGCAGAAGTGCTTCCAGTAAAGCATAGGAATTCAGCCAAGCTACCAGTGTTCACTTCCTTAGCAAGCATTTCTACCTCGAAGTTCACATTAATCGGGAAGTTCACGGGTCTAGCTGCGCTATATCTTGAACCCAAGCAGTTAATCGGATTACGATTTAGGTCGAAGTTCAATCTAAAAGACTGAATACATGTAGAACTGTAATCCATAAACACACCACCAGCGTTGGTGATGTTGACAGTAATGTCACCAGGTTTTAGAACTGTTCTAGCGATAGAAGCTGCATTAGCCCCTGTCGTCATGTTTTCAATGTAAGGAACGGTGAACGTAATACCAGTGCTTACTTCAAGACCTGTGGTAGGGTCAACAGCAGGGATTGGCTGAGCAACACCTCCTGTGTAAGTTTTTACGTTCAAACCTTGAACTTCTACAGATGCGGTTGGGAAACTACCAACAGCCGCTTCAAGGCTGTAGGAGCTAAGGAAACAGTTACCGAGACCGTAAACACGGACACCGCTAGTTGCTCCACTTGACCCAATCGCATCCGTCCCGTCTGGGGTAACAAATACGAAATAGTTACGCTCGTCTGCGCCACCTAGAATCGCCGTAAGAATACCATTGACTCCATCTACAGTGAAGCCGCAGTTATACTTTTCGTTGAAGTTAGATGTAACGTAGTAAGAATACTGAACAGAGACCTCAGGCGGGTCTAAGCTTTCACGACCAAGCGGAGAACCTTTACCATAAATGATAACGTCATCCTTTTGGTATGTCCAACCATAGGTTAGAGACTGCAAAGCCCATACAGGGTTGAGATTACTACCGTGTGCTCCGGTAGCAGGTGTAGGCCCAGTTAGCAGGGCAATACTTTGAGAAATTGTACGATTTCTAGCCATAAGAATCTAATTTCTTTGAATTACATGGAAAATAAGCCTTTGTGAAAAAAAATTAAGGAAATTCAACCCTTGGAACACGGAACAAACGCGCTCGAATCAGACCGATTCCAACGTATAAATTCGGGTTTCTTTGAGTGAATTGGTCGTTCTCTTTGAAGTCAATATATGAGTCTTCTACGTAGAAATAATCCGTTGGATTATTCAATTGAGAGTTATAGTCCCAATTAGTATCTTTTAGATCGTTCAGTTCGTTCAAAACTGAGCCAGCTAAAAGAGGAATATTTCTATTTTTTAGGTCTCTGATTAAATCAGTAATGGCAACAGATTGTCCATTCTCTGTAAGTAGGGCTGTCACTCGAATATTGAAATCAGACCACTCAGGCCCCGAAAAAGCAGCCGTTGTGTTCTCAGAATGAACCAGCCTAAAGAACAAAGCAGGCAACACCACAGAATACGGTGGCATCTGTCTGTTTGGAGTTTTTAACGTTGGAAGAACAGAAAAGTTCGTTTCTGCCAAAAGCTTCTGCTCTGGCAGTGTGGTAATGTATGTATTGATCTGAGGCACTGTAACATTTGCCTGTAGATTCAATCCGTTATTCCCCCCACTCATCATGATACGGCCATTTTTGAAGTCTATAGAAAGACCAGACATGCCGCGTGGTAAAAATGCTCCCGAAGGGATTGATACTCCCGTCGGCGCTGTGACTCCACTTACGCCTGTGTTGTAAGCCCAAGTAGCGTAAGGAGAGCCATAAACTGACTTGTTAAAGTACACTTCATCGTTGTAATTGTACAAGCTTACAGTCTTGTTCGTGAAAGCCCTAAGGTCTTTCAGAAGTCTATGGTCAACGTATTCTTTTACGCTTGACATTAATTTATGACCGACAGTTTGTATCACACCAATGATTCCTTAAGTTCTCTAAAGATTACAGATAAAAACGGCACAGGTGACATATCAGGTCTAGTTATTCCTGAAACCTGAATACCTAACCCACTTCGGCTTTCTTTTGAGTAAACCTGAATGAAGTGAGAGGCTCCTGCTGCCCCCGAAATACCATCTTCTACTAAGATTGGCCATGCCGTAGAAGACCATTCTGTTCGCAGAGTTGGGTCGGCAGACATATCGCTTTTTGAGGGAAGCGAGAGAGATCGAACAGTCTTTTTACCAAAGAATATGAACTTACGTTTCGTATCCTCTTTGATCTTAATGTGTTGATCTAAGAATGCAATAAGTTCAGCCACAGGGTTTCTTCCGCCCTCGAAGCCTAAGTAACCATATAACGTAGCAGTGCCGCTTTTTGAATCAACAAACTGAGAAGGTGTTGTTAAAGAATCTAGCTCTTGACAAAGCGGATGATCTCTCACCTTCTCTAAAAGCTCTTGCTTGACTTCTTTTAGTCTTTCGTCAGCTAGTTCCACACCTACCGCCAAAGCCATGCCAACGGCCTGTTTCTCAAGTTTCCTTGCGAGAAAGCCCCCAATCTTGGATAGAAATGCCATTAATTGATTCTCTGTAGAATGATTTGGTAACGATTGAATTCATCTAAGATTCCAATACGCCTCCAACCTTCGGAGATTTTATACTCTTCTCCTAAGATACTGAAACGAATTGTCGTAGCCAAATAATCAAATGCGTCTTGTTTGACTTGTATCTTAATGCGATTATACATTTGTTCTGTGCGAACACCTGCTTCTTCACCACCTTCGATAAAAGCAGAGTTCGGCTGACGATCAAGGTACCAAATTCTCGCTTCAAACTGCTCAGATTGTTCCGTGGCAGTAATGTTGTTGAGTTCAGTAAATTCTTGAAAGTCAGCGTTATAATCCGGGTCAAATACTACCACTTCTTGATTAGCTCTCTTGTAAAACGTAATGGGCTCAGAACGCTTAAAAGTGTCCCAAATATCATCCATTGCCTGTAATACATCGGCTTTTAAAGCAGCGTCTAGTAAGTTACTCATCTTAACATCCCCAAACAGTATTGTTGTAGGAGTAGTATCTATTTGGTGGTGCGTCGTAACACATCAATCCAAAGTCAGGCACACTTCCTCTATCATTGTAAAGAACCTGAGCAGCAATAGGGCCTTCGCTTGTAATTCTAAGATACCACTCGATAAGCTCGTCAAGACGGTCCTGACAAGCCTTTGTCATAGCGGCATAGTTCTTAGCTACCTCTGTGCGAGACGCTCTACGAATCGTTCCTTGTTCTTCCCCTGATACTTCCGTCCAAGCCCAAGAGGCAGCGCCCAGAGACGTTCCTACTTGTTTGTCACGGTAGTAACAGTAATACATTTCCTCGTAAATACCAGACACCATCTGCGTCATGTCGGGGACGATGTAGTCGCCAGACATGTAGTACGCAGTGTTAAGTGCGATATTTAGCTTGAATAGACTATTTTGGAACCACGAAACTCCACGGGCTACAGATGCTCCTGTTTCACCCCATTGATCGTAAATCCTTGTAACCCATCCAGTGAGATCAGCGGGCGAGGTCATTATTTACCAATAAACGCAAGTCTATCTAGGACAGCTTGCTTTTTGTCCATGTTGAGTTCTGTAACTTGTTGGGGCTCTGTAGCCACCAAATATTCAGCTTTAGCTTTCTTATAAACACTAAGTAGGCTTTTCTCCATCTTGTGTCTGTCAACGTTGGCAGCGATGTCAAACTTAATAGCATGAGCGGCTAGGTCCACTAGGTTCATGCGTTTGATCTTTTGTTCGTATTCTTCATACGTCTCTGCTCCCATTTTCTTAAATTCAGCGAGCGACAGTCTGTCGCGGAGGGTTTTACCTTTTGTTTGTGCGTGTGCAATCATAGTATGTTTATCCTTTGAACCGATTACAGCTTTTTCTGTTAAGTGTGAAACGAAAAAAGGGGAACCTTTCGGCTCCCCTTTTCTACTATTTTGTCTTAACTAATTACACTACTACTCCGTAATAAGCTTTGCTATCAACCACAATAGCACCCATTTCACATTCACCCCAGAAGCCAACTTTCTTAGAGCGGCTTACCCATTGGTCGTCGGGCTCCACGCGGAACACGGAATCGTATTCTCCGTCAACAGCTTCCACCTTAATCGCGCTCGGCACTGACAAGTCAATACCAATTACAAGTTCGTCGGAAACCTTCGTGAAGTCAGGGTCTCCACCGGAAGCGGTGTAGAGATCGTCGAAGAGATCGTTGTAGGATTGACCCACACCAAGTTCTTGTAGAACATGGATTCTCACCCCGAAGATTTCGTTCATCCCTGAGTTTTGGAAGATTTGTTGACGCATAGCGTCAGGAAGAGGAATACCCACAGTAGAACCTACTTCTGTTCCAACCGTGCTAGTAGGACCAGCAATGGTGTTCACAGGATTGTAAGCCATAGAGCGAATGTCGCCCATTACTTCGGGACTCACGAAGAGGTCAGTTAGACCACGACCCACTTGAGCGGTAGGAGTACCACCAACCCAAGACTTACGAAGTCTTTGAATACGTGTCCATAGGTTGTTCACGTCGGCCACTTGGAATCTACCAGCTTCAACAGCGTCCACAAGTTGCGCAGCGCCGTTTGCACGAGCTTGCGCCAGAGCGCCTAGAAGGATGGACCATAGTTGATACTCTTGCTTAATAAGAACTTCTTGAGCAAGTCTTGTGATAGCGCGAGACACAACGTCTAGGTCAGGACGAGACTTTTCAGCGTAGGCTTTCAGCCAGTGCACAGCACTTGCTAAAGTCCAAGTCGTGAAACGATATTCGTCAGCACCCCACACCATGTTGCTCGGAAGACCACCAGCGATGGATTGGCTCCAAACCATAAATGTACCTTCGATGTTATCGAAGAAGAGGTCCATCGGAATAGATGGGACTTCGCCTAGAGAATAGCTTTTCTTTTGGAAAACCAGGCTAGATGTTGCGGCTTGATCGAGAACTTGGTCCACAACTGGTCCCACTAGCTGAGCTAGGGAGGTCATAGCGGCAAGACTCTTCATTTTGTCCTTAGACCCAACGGCCTTAAGGATGTCAATTACGACTTTTTGGTCTTCTTTATTAAATGATACGTTCATTGTAAATCTTTATTTCCTTTCTTTAAAATTAGAGAGCACTTACCCAGAACAGTGCGAATCCTTGAGCATCCGGAGAAGACAAGAATTGTCCG
>CAYXCP010000001.1:16799-56910 GCA_964463455.1 uncultured Gammaproteobacteria bacterium | reverse complement strand
AGAGCTACCCTTACTAAATGTTCCAGGAACCAGCTTACCACCGCTCACCGTAGCACCTTGACCAGCCACAGGACTTCCTAGGAAGTTGTTTGTGGAGATTAGACCACGAGTAAGAACAGGGGAAGATTCACCAGGAAGTGTAACTTGTTGTTCGTGTCTCGCAGTTTGTTTTTGGTAGCGATAGCTTAGCCCCCATTGATCGCTCTCGGCACAGTCATATAGAAGTACCCCAAGAACAGGATCGCCGGAAACGGCTTCTTTAATTTTCCAGTTTACGTCCATGCGTACGCCGTAGGCGTGCCCAGGAACCTGTCCAAATGACCCACCAGAAGACTGATAAGGCGTTTTCGGACTATTACCACTAGTAGCAATGTTAGTGTTACCAGAGTTTGTATTGAGAAGGGTCACGAAGGTTCCCTTCTTGAGTTCGCCCGTAGGAGCGAAGAAGTTAATTACGTCGTGCTCATCATAGTCACGAATCGGCTTTAAATTAGGTACAGCGTTTAGGTTCATATTTATTACTTAACAGAGATTTTCCAGTTGTTGCCTTTGTCGCGGGATACAGATACAGACTTCACATCACTTTGTGCTTCTTGAGTTGGATTCGTGGCATTGGGAACATTTTGAACAGAGGCAACGGACTTGTTCAGACCTTCTTCAAGAGTAACTGTCTGAGTCTTTTCCTTGCCAGCTAGAATAACTTCACCTTCTTCGGATTGCCATGAGGCAAATGCTTCATCGGATAGGCCAAGAATATTCTTAGCGATGACTTTACGAGCTTTATCGTCCAGATTGAACTTTTCTTCAATCTTAGATAGACGAACGTCTAAAACGTTTTGCTTTTCTTGTTTCTCAGCGGCGCTCTTTAGGCCAGTGAGTTCGGTTTGTAGTTTAGCAAGATTATCAGTCACTTCTTTTAGGCTTGTCGCGCTAACAGAAAGTTCCTGTTCTTTTGCTTCTACTTTTTTCTTCCATTCTTCGTTTAGTTCAAGAATCTTGCTCTTGATTACGTCACGAAGGTCTTTAAATGAAATACCTTCTCCATTTGAGGCGGAAGCCTCGGATAGGCAATCATACAAATCTTCTAAACTATTGATATTCTTCATAGATTTAATATGCGTTACAGGTTGTTCTTTTGTCTGTGAAATTTTATCCGTAAGATTTTTCAAAGAATTAGCAAAAGCATCAAAATGAGATGCCATAGCAGTGTCAATTCTTTTCAAATCTTCTTCAAATTGTGTTGTGTCAGCTTTAATTGGAATAGTAATTCCTGCCATTTCTACTTCATTTTCCTCTGGTTCCTCTGTTTCTTCTGGCTCGCATTCTACAATCATAACTCCTTTGACGGCAGCGGCTGGATTAGAAGTAAGAGCTACTCCAAGAGGACGGGCTTCACCCGCAATGATTAGGTGAACTTCATCGTTGTTTGGATCGAATCCTGAACCACCAAACTTACGAAGATACTTCGAATAAGACTTAATTTCCTCAGGATCAGTTACGATACGAGCTTTACTTAGGTTCTTTGGACCTACAGCTACAACGTAATCATTGAACCCAATTTCCCAAGAAGCGGAAACATCCTTGTAACACATGTCATTAGGATTGTTTGCGTCTTCGACGTATTGAACAAAGAATGGGTCAACGGTTTTCCACAGAATAGCGGAAAGAGCAATATTAAAAGGCTCTTGACCTTCGATTGCATCTGACGCAAGTACTTTGTTATCTTGGAAAGAAGTAAAGCCTACATTGTTAATGTAGCCAATTACATCCTTGGAGTTGTGTTCGATATTTACAGGCTTGTTCTTGAAATACTTAGAGACAGATTTAGCTGTATCGGTAAGAATCCCATCCCCATTAGCATTTACTAGGTTGACAACCGCTGAGTTAAAAACTACGTATAGTAGATCAGGGTTATCTTTAACTTCTAGATCGTCTGGGGCCAAAGTGCGTAAATCTTTCAATTCGTCCATAGACGCAGTGGACTGAAACTTCTGTAAAGAAGTTCTTTCCACTTTAGCTTGTGACGTAAATATACTAGAATATTTAAAGTTCATCTTTATTTAATACACGGTGTTTTATACAGAGAGAAAAATTCTATCATTATCAAGGATTAGCAACATGTTCTTCTGCGTTACGCTGAGCCTCTTCCTGAGCAATTCTTTCAGCCTCTTCGACAGCAATTTGTTCTAATTCAATAGGATCAATCACTTCTTTTAAAGTAATCGTCCCATCTTCATTTAAGCTATAAGACATAGGTGGCGTATAGTCTCTAGGATCAATCTGAATTCCACTTCTAAGCAAGAATTCTATTGTCATGGCATGTTGAATAAATGCTGGAACGGCTCTTGAGCCCATTCTATCTAATTTATCTTGACGGGAAGAACGATCATCCCAAAGAAGGTGGAAGGTTTCAATTGTAGCTGCTCGTAAAGATTCGATAGCATTTGAGCTAATATCCTGCATTCGTTTTACAACGGATTCTCCAGGAAGTTCGACAGTAAGTTTATCAATAAGTTTCATTTTTAGTTAATAACTAAGAAGTTTACAGCGGTTTCAGCAGTAGCGGCAGCGTTAGCAGTGATTATAAATTGTCCAGACGATTGCGTTACAGCTACGCTTTTCATTGTCGCATCATTAGTAGCAACCGTGCAAATAATAACTGAGTTAGTGCTTGCAAAAGTATTGGTTACAGTAAGGCTACTTGCCCCCGCAGCAAAATTTACTCGACCAGCTATTTTATTAATAGTTTGTGCCCCAGTCGTCCCCGCTAGTGTTATTGTTTTAGCCACAGCAATACCGCTTGTAGGGCTAATTCGTAGTAATTCTACTAAAGTATTTTGAGTAGTTGCAGCGGCACCATTTTGAGTTACTTGGAAAATAATAGCTCCGCCATAAGCACTACCTGTACTTTGACTTCCATTGATTGTAAAGTTTACGCCAGCAGTATTACTTGTTCCGGTTGCTACGCTTTGAACGGAGTAAGTTTGTGCTATTGGGGATGCCGCATCAGCACCACCTTGCTGAATATTCGCCGCCCCCTTACGGCTAAGTAAAACGTCTGCTGTGGCATTAACATTAGTTGATGGACACCAACCAATCGTTGCCGCACCCGTGACCCTCACAACTGATGAATTAACGTAAAAATAATCGCTATTACTCACTCTTAGGTAAATAGCGTCAGTGCAATTTATATATGTTTGTGAACCATTTGAAGATGCTATATAATTGCTAGAACTAGGAGTTATACTAGTTGGCCAAATACCCGGAAATCCACTACCGATAGTAGAGTCTCCTGAAAAAATCCAACCAGTGCTGGCGCCACTACCACTACCAACTTGAAGTCTGCCTCCGCTTGCGGTAGCAGAAATACGCGCTACTTCCGTATTACCAGGTTTAAAGCTAAATATTCCTGTAGTTCCGGCTGTGCCTCCACCAGCGCCAGACGCTCCAGTAACAAAAGTAAAATCCCCGCCACTTCCATTAGTAGTTGATCCGGCTCCGCCAGTTCCAGTTGTAAACGTAATAGACCCACCATTACCACCTGTTCTAGTTCCACTAGCAGAAGTAGCCGCGCCACCAGTTCCAGCGGTAAATGATAAAGCTGATCCTGTTCCACCTATATGAGTCCCGCCCGCGCCTGTAGCCGCGCCCCCCGCGCCCCCTATGATAGAAAAAGCCGAACCATTGCCAGAAGTTCCTGCTGTATTTCCTGATGAAACGCCACCTGTGCCCAAGGTGATTGTTAAAGCACCACCATTTCCAGCGGTAGAAGTTGCGGTTGTAATTGGACCACCTGAACCTAGTGTTACATTAATTGGTCCACCCGCTCCAGAAGAAGCGCCCAATGTTACAGATGCACCATCACCAGTAATTAAATTTAAAGTTCCTCCTGAAATGGCACTAAAAACGCCAGTTGTATTTCTACCCGGTCTGATAGTAATTGCACCAGCGCCGCCTTGGGCAGTTGTTATGTCACCAGTCGTAATTGATATTGCACCTGATGTGCCATTCCCAGAAGATGTTCCAGTAGTTAATGTAAGGGCACCCCCACCACTTCCAGAGCTAGGGCTAGACCCCGTAGTAATTGTAATAGCACCACCATTGCAGCCACCTCCGCCAGCGTTAGGGGCATCGCCCGCTGTTATTGTAACGTCTCCACCTTTTGTCGTAGGAAATCCGCCTGTTGGAGAAAATGCGCCATTACCGGCTGTAATAACCACAGAACCACCCTTAGCGCCACTCGTTACAGTCGTGTGTCCCCCCGTAGCACTAGAAGCCGCCAAAATTAAACTATTTCCAGCCGTAGCTGAAATATTTATTGGCGGTGCGGTCGCAGTAATTTTTAAAGCCTGATCTTCCGGCCCTGCTATATGAGTAATCGCGCCCAAACCATTATCCCAAGCTTCTTGTGTATTTAAAACATCTTGTTTTAAAGATTTAGAAGATTTGCGACGGCGTGAAACCGTTTTTAACGGCTGAGACGTTAATCCTGCTGTAAGTCCACTATTCATTAGAAGTCTTCGGCTACTCCAGTCACATAAATTGTCTTACTCGCAGCAACAGCAGTAAGTAAACAACCAATATAAATTCTAGCGTTTGCGACCAATGGAAGAACTGGCCTTCCTGATTGATCTAGGGTAAGTCCAATTAATACTGAGCTATTTAGAGCGTCCACATTGGCAATTGCCCCAGTATAACCTGAGTTCAAAGGCACGTTAATAACTCCAAGCAAATATTTAGTAGTTCCACCATCTGTTGATAGCCAAATTCCTACTGTTTGAGCCGCCGCAGTAGCGTCTGTCGCAAAAGTTAAAGATTTTAAAATAGAACCTTCTGCACCGGCAGTAAAAAATAATTTGGTATTAGTTGGGGATGTTCCTGGGTTAGTCGCTGTAAACGAATCAGCATTCACTAAAGTCCCTAAAGGATTTTGTAGTGTTTGTGTTAATGGTAATGTTGTTGTTTTAGCCATGGTATATAATTACACTTAAAAAATAAAATTAACTCCAAAGACTTACTATAGTAGGAATTGGAGACGATGATCCGCCAGCCGAACCATTACTAGCTGCTGTTACTCTACCCTTGCTATCTACTGTAATATTAGCATTTGTATAAGAACCTGGAGTTACTGTAGAGTTTACAAGTCCAATAGTCGGGTTTCCTAAAACCCCATCTCCATTAGTTACTAAAACTTCTCCAGATACTCCAGTAACTAATCTAGATATAAACGAGTTTGCTCCAGTTTGCGTTAGTATTCCGTTTGAATTATAAGATGAAAGAGAAGTTAGATTAGCATTTACAGGCTGATAATCTGCTAATTGCGCAACAAGCGCCACAGTCCCATCTTCGGATGGTAGGATTAAAGTGTTTGTTGTCGAGTCATTGGCTGGTTGTAGTATTACCGCGCCCGCTGAATCATCTAAATCAGTATAAATCTTTAAAGTATGAGTGCTAAGCATCGCATTAGCATCATAAGTGGCATATTTACCACTATCAGTAGATAAGTAACCTGCTCCTGGTGTTGCAGAACTAGTTACCGAGGCTGATAATGTTCCGCCAACAAAAGATAGGCCAGTTCCAATATTAACCGTGCTCCATGAATCTGTCGAAATCCTATAAGGAATTACATTCGATGCTGATATCGCTGCGATTGAAGTCAAATCTCCATCTAAAGCCTGTTTAGAATCGATCTGAGTTTGTATGTTTGATGTAACCCCATTAAGGAAATCAAATTCCGCAGAAGAAATTAAACCATTACCTATAAATGTTGGGTTAATTCCAGTAGATAATCCTATAGTTGGATTACCTGATACTCCATCTCCATTTGTTAGAATTATTTGCCCCGCTGTTCCTACAATACTTCTTGCAGCAAATGTATCTGGCGCAGTTTGCGTAAAAATTCCATTAGAATTATAAGCCGCCAACGCAGTCAAAGTAGCATCTAATGGCTGTTTGTTTGAAAACTGCGTCTGAATAGGCGAGGTAACACCATCTAAGTACTGGAATTCTGTAGCAGAGACAGAACCGTTTGCTAATTTTGATGGATCAATTCCCGTAGATAGTGAAATTGTTGGATTTCCACTAATTCCATTCCCATTGGTTACAGTAACCTCATTAGTAGTTCCTACGATTGAACGAGATACGAACGTATCTAGTGCGGTAGCTGACATTAGCCCTGAACTAGAAAACGCAGCTAATGCTGTGAGTGTAGAATCTAATGGCTGATAACTAGAAAGTTGACTAGTTAATGCAAATGTTCCGTCTTGATCTGGAAGTTCATATTCTCTAGAAACCGTATTTAAAAGATTTGAGTGAATATATCCAGGTATATTAGTTGGGCTGACTAATGATATACCATCATATGAAACTACTCCATAACAGGATACATTCCCTTGAGTATTAACTTCCCAGAATGATCCCGAATCTCCAGTGCCTAAGTTTATATAATCTCGAAAAGCGGTTTCGCTATTCAGCCCAATAAAGCCCTGAGCATAATCAGAAAACGGAATTTCTTCAATAACCCCTGATCCAGCGCTAACTCGTCCAAGCAGCTTATCCGTTGCTGAAATAGGCTGTATTTTGCTATATGATATAGCTTGATTGGCTATTGTTAATACCGATCCACTTCCCGATACTATGATATCTCCATAGTTTCCGTTTGGAATATATGAAGAAAGGACCCCAGTGTTAAATAAAAGCCCGTTGCCTATAGTGACCGTTCCCCATGTATTAGCGGTACTTCTATATGGGATTACGTTTGTTGCTGAAATAGAGCTTATAGAAGTTAAATCTGGATCAAGTAGCTGATAATTCGCCAAATCCTCAACAAGCGCAACAGTACCGTCTTGTGACGGTAATATTAAAGTATTAGTAGTAGCATCATTAGAAGGTTGTAGAATAGTAGCCCCGCTATTATCGTCTAAGTCAGTATAAATCTTAAGCGTTCTGGTACTTAATGACGCATTAGAATCATAAACAGCATACTTCCCATTGTCGGAAGAAGAATAACCTAATCCTGTCTCGATTCCTAAAGTTGACCTCGCCTCAGAGGCAGAAGAATCGTTTAGTAAACCTTGGAAAAAAGTAGATATAGTAACTTCTTCTATATCTCCAGTTCCAGATGTTAATCTACCAAGTAATGTTCCAGATGAAATTTGCTGAATTTGGCTAAATGAAGCTGCATTATCAGCAATAGAGAAAACAGCACCAGAACCAGAAATTATAATATCTCCATAATCTCCATCAACTAGTCCTGCTTCTGCATTTATTGTAACCGATCCATTTCCAGCATTGGTTGTAATAGTTACGTTATCTCCAGCTACCAAAGTCAGTACTCCAGTAGAGGCGGATGAGTCTAAATCGGATTGTCCAGATACAGAAACCTTATTGAAACCGTCTCCTGTCTCAATAGCAGATATTCTATCATTTATTTCCTCATCAGAAGCAATACGGTCCTGAGACTCAGTAATTAACTGTTCTGTTACTCCAGGGACACGCGGAGCGGTTCTCCTTACTGCTACTTCATAACTTGCCATTCTTGTGATTTTCGATCTATTTAGTGATTACACCAATAACTTAATATTTTATTTGAGGATTATAAAACAGAGCCGTTTTTTGCAAATAGTTCTCTTTTTCTTGTCATAGAGAGTCCAGTACCTATTTCAAAGTGTGGGTAGTCCTTTATCGTTTGCCATAAACCTCCCCATTCAATCCCGTACTTCGGAGCTACTTTCGCCACTGCTCTATGAACTTTTTCAGACTCTACTGGATGATCATCATCTATATAGTTTCCGTTTTTAAAAACTCCAAAATCCAAAGCTATCTTAAAATTATGATTCGATTGTCCTCCTTTTGCTTTAGTTACAATTTGCCCTGGCTTACTTCTACCTTGAGCATATAGCGCATCTTGCTCCTCCCATGTTCTGTTTCCAGAAATAGCAACATACTCATAACCTAGTTTGGCCGCGACCTTCTTAGCTTCTGTAATAAAAGCTGTGAATGCGGGCACCGCCTTGGCATCTAGCGTGGCTAAATTCTTAGCGGTACGAGCATCGAAAACTCCATCAACAGGTTCTGGTTTAGGTTCTGGTTTAGGCTCAGATTTTGGCTCTGGCTTCGGTTCGGGCTTGGGAGCAGTATGCTCCTGAATTTTTTTAAGCGTCAGTTTCCCAACCACACCATCATCCTCAAGATCATGCTGCTTTTGGAAAGCCTTGACTGCTGCTAATGTTTTAGGACCAAAATCGCCATCTGCCTTTAGGTCATAACCCAATGCAATAAGCTTTTCTTGTAGTTCCTTAACTTCTGGTCCTTTATCCCCTAGTTTCATTATTTAGTTGGTTTTAGCACGTTGACAGCATCACGAATTACTTTAGCGAACTCCTTGACAGCAGCCTTGGCTGCGCTTAGGTTCTGTGTGTCAACTTTTGGTTTGTAAATATCATATACAGATGACGCCAATACGGCCCATTCTTTATCCACTCCTAGGTCTTTAGAGACTTTGAGGAAATCATCTAAAGTTAGTTCTTTTTCAGTCACGTCAACTAGGGTGTCTAGTCTGTCCGCAATTTTCAAAAACTTATCAGCCTTTGAAGGGTCTTTTTCAATTGGTTTCTTCAAAACCAAAACGGTCGCGGGCAGAACCAGCGGTTTTAGTTCTTGTAGGGACGCTGTTTCGCAACTTACAGTTCCAAACGCAAGTCCAAGGGATAGCATGATAGCTAATAGTTTTGTTTTCATTCTGTTTTCTCCTTATCTGATACAGTAATAGTATCGGTCTTTATTTCTTTTACTACTAAAGCTTCTGGTACGGCAGTTACAGCAGCTACGGCTTCGGGAACCTTAGCCTCGACTAAAGAAGCAGTCTCCTGCTTAATCTCGGCTTTAAGGTCTTGTTTTTCTTGCTCTTTTTGAACACGTTCAAGCTCAGCTTGCGCAGGGCTCTTGGCGTCTCGGGCAGAAATCACAGTTAGAACGGCGAAAATTAGAGAAGATGCGCCGAAAACATATCCTTCTACAACATCAGGCAGAAAGCCGATAATAGAGGGGTTGTTACGAATAACTTCGGAAAAAATCGCCAGTATACCAAAAATGCTGGTTTTCTTGTTTTCTTTTACAAATGCGATCATAATAGTGGTTTCTTTGGGTTACACATTTTCGTCTTCGTTTGTGACGGCATTTAGAAGAATTGCTCCAACTATCGGTGAAACAGAATGCGCCACAGAAATAGACATAGCATCGTCTGTACGATCGCCTTGAATCTTAGGATTATCAATGTAAGAGGAAATGTGTCCTGCCCATTGTTCCATAGGTTCGTTGATCGCAATAGATTCTGCTACGTGCCAACAAATATCCTTATGTTTCTTGCTTAATCTTTGGATTTGGTTCTTCTGTTTGTAGATTTCTTCCACGGCTAAAGATAACACGGTTAGTTGCTCCACGGTATCTTTGATTTTAGAAACACTGAATGAAGCCTTTGAGCCAGTCCCAATAGGACCAACTTTAGAACCTTGCTTCTTAGGAGCCTTGGTTCCCGCAGGTCTTCCTGCCGGAGCTTCGTCAACTTTCTTGTTTAGAAGAGGCTCATACAAACCGTTGTCCTTTTGTGTCTTGAATTCTTTCTGAGAAATCACAGAGTCCTCTTTCAGAGGAAGTTGTTGAACTTGTAGAGCAGTAAACAATTCTTGAGGGGACAGTAATCCAAGCTCAGCCAAACGAATGTAGATTTTCATGTATTCTACCTCGTCCTTAAGGTTGATTGTAGAGAACTCTACCTCAGGGATTGTGTTGAACCCTAGTGTTTCCGCAATCCTTTTCATTTCTGGTTTCAGGAATTGATTGATATAAGCCTCACGAGCCTGATTCAACCTTTCAAGAAACACTTGAATTTTAACCATAGAGTTTGCAAACTTCTCTTCACCCCAAAAGATGTTCATAAGACCGTTTGCGATGTCTTCATTAACCACCTTGTACTTCTCGGCCCCGAAAATCTTATTCAGATCGGGGATAATGAAGTCAGCCTTTGTGGTCCAATCTGAAATAAGAACACGGCCAACGCTTTCAGAAGCGAAAAGCTCCACAAGAGCTTTGCGGATGTCTTCATTGCCCATGTCACCTCTTTCCTCGTCACCTGCGGTAACAAGCAATACGGCGTAGTCCACTGTGCGGGCGATAACTTGTTCAGCTTTCTTAAATTCCAACTTCAAGTTAATATCGCATAGAACAGGGTAGTACATCGGCACAGCCATCGCCTCATAATCCTGCTTAGAGCAGAATAGGGCCGTCAGTTTATCGGCATCCAACTTAATCAATGGGCGTTGGCCGTTCTTGATGGCTTTGCGAACATCAGCAGGAAGCGTATCAAGGAACTCCTGTTCTGCTGGAGTAAGGTTCGGAGACTTATAACGGTTCAGTTCATAATCGTTCAACACCTTTGCGTATTCGGCATCAATGAAAGACGACGCTCCACAACAGCGAATGTCTTTAGGGTTTAGTAAGATATATCGTAGCGGAATTACCTTCTTTATCAGGGACTTATCTGCTGCACGAGTAATCTTACGGTATTCGGAGTATTCGATCTCTCCATCAAAGCGAAGAAGGAAGACGTTTCCTGAACGGAACCATTCTCTGAATGTTTGTTCTGCAAGCATTGGGCCACCGATTTTATCGTACCAAGCTGTATAGAACTTTTCTACAGTCTTATTTGGAGAACGGAAGGATAGCTTAGAGTTCGCAAACTCAGTTTGAATGTCAATCGTAGAACGGAAAATCGCTACGTTCCAATATGCTTTTTGACATAACTCAATTACATCAGCTACGGAAATACTTCCTTCCTGTCCCGCCTGCATAGGAGAGACACCTTTCTTGATGTTTTCAAGCTCTCCGTTGATTCCACTAGAATCAATCTTGTTCTTCTGAACAGATGTTCGAGAAGCAAAACTTGTTGTATAAGGCAGTTTAGCCGAACTAGCGTTGGACGTATAACCAGCCATAAAGATGCTTGGCTCATGTCCGTCGTTCCTGGTTTTAGGTTCTTTAGGCTTCGGTTTCATATTTAATACAGTTTCCTACATTAAATATTTGGCTAAGGGAAATTTTTTCCTTAATTAAGGAGATTAAGCCACAAAGCAGGGCTTAAAACTAGACTTACGCTTCTCAGGCATCTTCTTCATCTCGAAATAGCATCTCGCAGCCCAACACCCAAGGAGAAGAGTAGTATAAGAGTCCTTACGAGCCCTGTTTACGTCATCTGTAATCTTGAGATTCTTAGGTAGGTCAAAACTATGGTGCCCCGTAGCGTTAGCCTTCACTTCAATCAACGTTAATTCCTTCTTAGTAAGGTCAAGTAGATAGTTTTGGTGATCTATGAATTCGTGCATCTTTTCCTGAGGCACCATCTTATCATATTGTGGCGCGAACTCCAATTCATGAATAGGAACATCCTCTTTCAGCATTTTCAAGCGAGTAGCCTCGTTGAAGATAGGAGCAGCGAAAAGCATCTTACCATGTTCAAGGTCCGCTTGCAGCGCCATATTTGCTGTAAGGTACCACCCCTTTTGACCGAAAATTTGAGAATGGAACATCTTACCTATATTTGGGTTGTAAGCCTTGCGGGCTTCTCTAATACCTTCTTCGCCATCAAGGAAGGTGTCTTCAAAGCGAATAATAGGCTGAGGCAGCTTTCCTAAGAACTGTTCTACGTCAGAGATAAACTCAGGACCACCCGCATTATCCGCAATAATATAGACAATGTTGAAACTCTCTAGGATGTATTTGAAGTACAAACTACGTTTCCCCAACTTACTATTGGCTAAGGCATACGAATGCACAAGGGCCACAGATTCGTTTTCCTCATTTATCTCGAACACTGCCATAGCGAAGTGGTCAGAAGTATCTGACTGATTGTAGTTCGGGTCTATGGACAGAATGTATTTTTTGTCGGGCAAGCCTTTCAAGCGAATACATGTAGGGTCATTCCCTCTAAGACTGGCCCTGTTAATACTTTCAACACTAAAGAATCCTGAGGCGTCATCTGTGAAGATAGCGCGATATTCTCGATCAAATGTAGCTTTAGAGTTTCTGGAACGAGCGTCCTCAATGATTTCCATGTTCATCAAACCAGGGGGAGCAATTTCATAAGAGAACTTGATAAGAGCGTGGTTCACCCCCGTTTCCTTTTCATCAAGTATCTTGTCCATGTACTTCTCGTAGTAGTCCTTATATAGAGGCTCAAACTTAAAGCTCGCAGAAGACATTCCTATTACTTTATTTGATGGGAACTTAGTTCTTTGCGCTTCCGTTAAACGACCAGCGGCAATCAACTTAGTTTCTGCATCGAAAATTTCCTTGTTTTCCATACCATCCTGACTTGCAGACAAGAACGGAATGATAACGTTGTCAATGATGTCATTAGGAATGAGCATTAACTCGTCCAAAACAACCACGTTGAAACGAAGACCACGAATCTTTTCTGTGAGAGGTACAGCCACGACAACCGATCTTCCGATCTGCATTTCATACAAGTCGGCTGAGTGAATCGGGTCTCCTACAATACACTGTTTGAATAGTTTGCCCTTTTCATCCTTGCTGAACTTCTCAATAGTTCTGAAAAGCATCTTGCTTTGACGGAAAGTAGCAGAACAAATGCCAATTCTTACGCCAGGATTAAACAGGGCGTATAGCACAATAAACACAGCTACAACAAAGCTCTTACCGCTACCACGACCTTCAATATCAAGAATAAAGTTACGTAAAAAGAAGCTACGCAGCTTGATTTCTTGAATAGGCGCTAGTTTTACACCAATAAGGATGTTGGTAGCAAAGGACAGGTTTGCCATACAGAACTTCACGAACCACTTACGCGCTTCATCGTCATCTAGCTTCCCTTTAACCTTATACAGTTCCTCCGCGAGCGGAGCCTTATCCTTTTGAGGATGGTGATGTCCAGCAATCCAAGCCATAATATCTATTGTTTAAAGAACCCTTTGTCTTTGAGGTATTCAAGGTCCACGTTACGGACCTGCGACCCCATCTTAAGTATCTTTACACAGATTTCAGACGCGGTGCGCCTATTTCCTGCGAATAAGAACTGAATGTTATCGTATTCCGACATCAATCGTCTGATTACATGGAAGATATGGGCTCCATTTACCTTCTTAGTATAACGATTAGTAGAGACGTAATGATAGACCTCTTGGAACAAATCCTCTACCAATACAACTATATATGAGCTTAGGTCTTTAGCCTTTTTTATCTCGTTTTCAAACCTTTCCAAGCCTCCCGTTAAAGTTCCAACCAAATCGTTCAACGATTTACGTTCTACGTAAACATCTGAGAAGTATTCCTTAGAAATCGTATAGTCACCTACTGGCAGCTTAAGCTTCTCAACCTTACAATCTAAAAGTAGCGGCATCTGCTCACGGGAATCCTCGTAAATGACAAAATCCTTACCGCTTTTCACGGTAGGGATTTCTGTGTAGTTGTACTTAGGTTGGATGTCGTTATCGTCAAGGGCTTTGACGAAATTCTCAGTACTGCCGAAGAGTTTTTCCCAACCAAATACGGAGGGGAGCATTAAACTCTTAAGTTCTACTTGAGCGGGGAGACTATCAGACCCCTTTTTACTCAATCTGTCTTTCAAGCTTCGTAAGCAGAACTCTCGAACCTTAGCTTGATTCGGTTCCTCTCGAACCCAATTAGCGAAGTTTTCTCGGGAGTTGAATGAGTCCGAATTGTATTGTTCTAGGGTTTTATACTTGATAAGCTCTCCAGTGTACAAATCCGTACGTGGATAGAACGTATGGTAATACTGCTCTGGCTTCCACGAATGAGTCTTAGATATATGTAAATGCAGTCCGTTCATCGAACTGTATTCCTTGTTACAAATAGAACAGGTCATTTTAGAATTTCAAAATCTCAGAGACGCTCAATCCGGCAAACTCGGCGACCAAATGGTCAAAGGTTTCAATACGTCTGATTTCGTCTGCGATAAGAAGGTTACGGGATTCATCAAGTCGTCTAAGCTTCTCACGCCCTTCTTCTGTTTTAACAAGGTCAATCCACTTTGCGAGAGATTCATTAGCTTGTCCTTGTAGTTGTAGTCTTTTAGCACGAGTGCCGTTCAAGCTTTCCTGTAGCTTCTTGATACGGTCTTGACACTTGTGATACTCGTCCGCAATAGACGCACGAGTTTCGGAAATCTCCCTGTTATACTCTTTATTGTATGACTTTCCTTCTGTGTTCTGCATCGCAGTGTACAGTTTTTCAGTCAGGTCTCGGAGTTGCTTATCTAACGCAACAGATAACACGTACTCATTACACAAACTGATGTAAGAGTTAGCTTCTTCTGCGGTTAGGTCTGGTTTGTCATGCGTATGACGAATGAACTCAGATTCAAACAGGTCACGGCTGATTCCGGGCTTGTGAGCCGAAGCTACAGCAATAAACCTAGCAGAGCCCATGTTTCTCTTAAGTGCCGTGACTCGTTCTTTTTTACGAGAGTCAGAGCCAAGATCATTCATATGCAGCTTCGCGTTAATATCGGCTGCATTGATCTTTGCAATGATCTGAGCATCCATACGCGGAGGCTCATAATCAGCATCTTTTAATGGAATACCTGTATCCTTACGGGTTTCGATCTTATTAGCCTTTAGAATCTCCGATGCAGTTTGAGATTCGATAACCAAGGATTGTTTGTCGGGAAATAGCGCACGACAAACCTCAATAGGGCTCTGTAATTCGCCGTTATCAATGATGAATTGAATTTGTTCACGAGTGAACGGGAAACATTCGTTCCCGTTCCTTACTCGTGCTGTAAACTTACGAACGTTATCTACCTCTTCCGAATCCTCTACAATCAATGGATTATCATAACAGACCTGAGCTAACTTAAGAAGATCATTGATCTTCAAGTAATTTTCGCGGATAAAATCCTGCTGCTTTTCGTCAAGTCTATAACGAAATTTACTAATGATTACTTCGGCTTCGTTCTTAGTTGTAGGTAAGAGAGGTAGCCCTACTGCGTTTTTCCTTGGTCGTCCCATTACTTAATCACATCGTAATTATTCATTACGTATTGTGCGGTTTTCCAGATTTTATTCTTGATGTTGCTCATCTGCTTGTACCCTGGCTTTCTGTTTTCAGTAGTCTTAAATCCTACTTGAATAGCCACAGCGTCTTCTGATAAGCCGTCTATGTACAACAGCTTATACACCAGTTTCACCTTATTGGTCAACAGTGAGAGCATAATATTGTGGAACTCGTCCGTAGATGCCATCATGTCAAACTCCTGAACCGCACTTTCTGTGTAGTTATCTTCAATAGAAGAAGCTAGTTTCATTCCATAGGCATTCTTCTTGGCTTTCGCCCACTTCTTGTAAAGAGGGCATTCATCGCATTTTTTACCACTAGGAGTCAGACCACACTCTTCTCCATTATCTCCATCGAGATCGAACTTACAACCAATGCAAGGAGGTTGTACGCGTCCATAGTGATTGCGCTTCAAGTTGTAAATCTGATTGTTGGCAACCTCAGAAGCCCATTTTTCAATAGGGCGAGTTTGGTCCCACAGATCGAACTTGTTATAGATATGTAAACGAATAATCTGCGCTACGTCATCGAAGTCTATATAAGAGAGGCGTTTTAAATTCCAACGCCCACTCTTAGACTTGATAACCTTGTTGATTTCGTCTATCTTGTCTTCAAATTTAAACATTATAGATCAATTGGTTCCTCGCTCTTTACTCTTTTACGCAGAGCCTTGGAACTGTGTTTACGTCTGCCGTCTTGGCGGTCATGATTAACACCCACGTTACTTGCTACTGCGTGTCCAACAATAGCCGCGTTATCCCTTGGATTAGTAATATCCACATTCAGTCGAATATTGGATAGTCTAGGAATTTGTGGTTCGTCATCATAATAGTCATCGTCATCATCGTCGTCATCATCATTATTTACAACAACAGGGCGAGGTTTCTGACGAGCTACCGTTGGAGCACCTCCTAAAGGATGAGTGCATTCCGAACAATACTTGGGCTTGGCGACCTCATAGATCATTTTGTGCCCACATTCAGAACAGTAAGTTTTATTCATTATTTCTTGACTTTTGCTAAAGCTGTCTTATACTTCTTTTCATCCTCCTTGTTTCCCTTATCATAGAGAGTCGCTTGATTCTTGGCATCCACCAAAACCAAATACTTTTCCCTCTGTTCAGAAGGCCATCTTACAAAATCATACCACGGTAATTTTCTCATATTTGTACACAGTTGTATTGTCGAACAATCTTCGACATACACTATTATACCGAAATATGTGAATGATTTTTAAATTATTTAGCTTCTTTCAAGTTTAACATGGTAAGTATCTACGACGTACGTATAAGTGGCTGTTCCACCTTCTACGCTCGTGATTCCAAGGTCAAAATTCCCATCTGTCGGTTTGACACCGCTCGCTAGACTAATAGACTTCTTGTAAATACCGGACGTTGCATAATAATCCTCAAATGTTGAGCAAGCTAAATAATCTCCTGTTCTGAAAGTAATTTCAGCTTCGTACTTCCAATTATGCGTTCCAATATCCATTGATAACGCGAAGCCTCCCGTTACACCTCCCACTTGAGCTAATCCAATGTAGTTAGCAAGGCTTAATTGCAGAGCGCAACTCCCTGGAGAAACTTCGGTAATTTCTACAGAGCCATACGCTGTAATTTTTAGAGTGTTCCCGTGCTCATTAAATCCATCAGCCAATACATATGTTCCATCCGCATCCTCGGAGCGAATAGATTTAGGCCCATCACTGTCTGTAAACGTTACACGCCCAAGGGAATGATACTGTTTTCCAACAACACTGTATTGGTTTTTTCCACCATAGTACTTTAGCTTCTTAGACTCGTCTAGGAATGGATTTGTAAGTCTTGGTCTTTGTAGGACAACCCAATCTGCCCCATCTGTAGCATTTTCACCCACCAAAAATAACATGTTATCTTCTACGGACAAACAGATACCTTCTGGTTGAAGCATATCTAGGTCCATATCTGCGTAGTTATAGACACTATTTATACCCATGCGAATTAAGACCGCATTAGAAGGCGTTCCTCTAAAACCAATCATCATGAAGCCGTTTTGCTCGGCATTCCAACACATGTCTCGAATTTCGGTTACGTCCCCGGGACCAACTCCCCCACCACCAATCAAGATAGCGGTTTCAAAGGTGGCTAAGTCCATACTGGCTTTGTATATCCACCAAGGGTCTGAGCCAATGGGGACTTGGAGACAGAAATAGACCATTCCATCGGTAGGATTGTAAGCCATAGCCTCAATACCCTGGTTTGGAGAACTTTTTGTCAAACCAACTAATTCGTAATCAATTAAGTGGTCAGGACCACCCTTAACAAGCTCGGTGGTCGTGTCGTCAATTAGAACTTGGTGAAGAGAAGAAGTAGTCCCTGATAAAGAGCTTCTTTCTTCGGCCAAAATAAAGTAAGCACCTCTGTTTTCAACGTTGTTGAAGTCCCAAATCATGAAGCTGATAGCTTCAATATCATAGAATCCTGTAAGGGCAATGACCCTCAAGAATCTTCCATCTTTAGAGTATTCATAGATAGCGGGTGTAGAGCCACTACCGTCGCTTAACACGAAAATAGTATCAGTGAGAGGGTTATAAGTAACACCTGAACCAATGTCCGTTACGGCGTCTCCGTTTTCATCAAACAGGTGGCCGTGATAAATCTTCTTATAGCTTTGAATCGGGTCTTGCCCGTTTGTGGCAAAAGCCAAAATATCAAAAACGTTATACCAAGTAGTGCTATAATCGTCGTCCGTAGCTTTACCTAGAACCTCGAAAATACGTCCACCTGATAGAATCCCCGTCCCAGGAGCACCATTAGAGCCCGAAGCTCCTGTGGCCCCTGTAGCGCCCGTAGGCCCAATAAATGAGATACCACTACCCCAAGCGGAATTGGTTGGTTTAGGGCCAAACCACTTATGGTTATAATCATCAATGTAGTAATCGCCTGAGGCTCCTAAAGAGTTACTAGGGGTACCAGAACCGTTCAGCAAGCCACGATAGTTTGCATTGAAAATCCTCACAGAGCCAGTGGGGGTTTGGACAAATAAGTCCAAAGTCCCCGACTGACCCGTGGTCATAAACAGGTAATGTGTGGTATCTACAGCGATACCTGCCTGTAAACATAATGCTGCGAAATTTGTTGGAAGAGACGCCATAAAGCGTACTTACACTTTATTTGGAGTCATTTTCCCTTTCCTCCATATGTTTGATGATGTATTTCAGAATTTCGCTTCTCTTAATATCTTCAACACCAAACTCGAAGTGGTAAATACCTTGTTCCTCAGACTCCTTGTCATAGAAGTAATCTGCGAGCTTGGTAATCCCTTCATTACGAATGTCGGCTTGCCTTTTGTCGTAGCAGAAAATCAGCGTAGAGTTTTCACCTATACGGGTTAGAATCGTATAGTTGTCTTGGAAACTAAGATTTTGTGCCTCGTCAATGACCACTAAAGAATTCGAGAAGGTGCATCCGCGCAAGAAGTTTGGAGAAAGAACCTCAATTCTCTTTTCATCAATCAGCATATCCTGATCTTTGAGAGCGATAAGTTCCTCTAGTTTATCAAATAGGGCTTCGCAAAAAGGACCGATCTTTTCATCTTTGTCCCCTGGTAAAAACCCTAGTTTATTCTGACAGCTCTCTACAGCAGCTCTCAGATACTTCAACTTGGCATATTTTTTCTCTCTTAGGCCCATCAGCCCTGCGAATACGGAAATGAAGCTTTTAGAGCTACCTGCCGGGCCTGATAGGAAAATTACGTTACACTTGTCGTTTTTGAATAGCTGTACAAACTCTTTCTGCTTGGCAGTTAATGTGATTTTCTTTAGATTGAATTCTGGAATGTTTGGAAAGAATGTCTCCGTCACATCCACCGACTTGTTTCGTTTTTTCTGACTCATAGGAATCATAGTAGTTTACAATAAATAGGGATTAAGGAGAGAAAAATTCTCAGTTTTTGTCACTCCAAGTGTATAATTAGGAAATGGCCACGTATCTAGTCTTAAGAACGAAATGCACGTTGCGGACTGCGCTCAGTTAGAAGTTCTAAAAGCGGAGGCCGATGCGTTTGTAGCAGCGAACCCAGCTCTCTATGGTTACGCCGTAGATCATTGGTACCGTGAGTATAATAAAAGGAAGTCCATTGGCTGTGGCGGAGTAAACATGATTACTCCTTACGATGCTGGTCTAAGACCGGAAGGATACGTAGTATCCGTTGGTGACGCTGTGGCGCAAGAAGGAGCGGGACGCATTCTTCTCGAAAACTCTGGCAAGATTCTGCTAGAGTAAAATAATTCAAATTTGTCCTTGACAAGAAATTTCTTTGAGTGTAGAATGTCCCATGAGAACTCTTACGCTTACACTTAGGGACGTAGATGAGAATGGGGAAACCTTCTCATCATCAGTTAAGGTAGAAGTTAAAGGCGGTCACATTTCCTCATTGTTAATGAGTGCTTATCTTAAAGCTAACGCAGATATTGAGAAGTACATCATGCAGAAGGAAATCGCCGATCAGGAGTATTTACTTAGGAAGCGTTAACTGTCTCTCTTTCCAACGTTTGTAGGCTTCTCTGCGTGCCTGCTTCTGTTTTTCTGTAAATTTCTTCTTGACTTTGTGATAATATGCTCTACATTGGGCATTATCACAAGCTTTACAGAACGTTTTGTAACCGTCTCCCTGATAAGGGTCCACGTAGAATTCTGAGAACTCCTTAGTTTCTTTGCATTTGTTACAGGTTTTCATGTATAATCATAGATACACCAAAATAACTCCAACATGCCAAATAAATTTGCAGCAACGTGGGTAAGCCACTCGTCCATTAATGATTTCAAGAAGTGCCGTCGTGCCTATTACATGCGTAACATGTACAAGAATAAAGACGGTCGTAAAATTTCCATCGCCTCCCCACACCTGTCTTTAGGTGTTGCTGTTCACGATGTCTTAGAACCTTTGGCGTGGCTACCAGCCCCTCAACGATTTGACAGAGACTTGTTCCGTGAATTCAATGAAAACATGGAGAAATACAAGGGAAAGATTGGCGGATTCCTTTCCGACGATCAATTTTATCAGTTCCAATCTCGCGGAACTGAAATGATTGCAAACGTATGTAATAATCCCGGCCCTCTTAAACGTCCCGCCAAGCGAATGATTCAGGACAAGAAGGAACTTCCTTGGACTTGGCTTTCCGAAGAGGATGAAATTATCCTTTCAGGTAAGGTAGACTGGTTGGAATTCAATAATGGTCAACTTTACGTTTACGATTTCAAAACCGGCAAGACCCAAGAAAAGGACGACTCGTTACAGTTGCCGATCTATTCTATCTTGGTGCCAAAATTCAAAAATGATCCCTTGACAAAAGCTTTCTATTGGTATATAGCTCAATCAGCTAATCCTGTGGAGAAGCAACTGCCAAGCGTAGATAAAGCTACCGAAATGGTTCTCAAAGAAGCCCGTATTATCAAAGAAGCCCGCAAGTCGGACGATATGAAATGCGCCAAAGGTGGCTGTAGAGATTGCGAGCCCTACGAAAGAATCCTAAAAGGAGAAGGTACCAAGGTTGGTATCGGCGGCTACGGCTCAGAAGTCTATTTCTTATAAACCCAAACACACAATACATGAATACATATAAGTTCCGCGTTTACTCCCTCAGCGTCCAAGATTTCTTGGAAACTCCCGATGGTCTAAACTTCGTAACGGGTTATGAACCCGAAGCCGAAAAACTCGAAGTTCTTCCTGGCACCGATTTCGTTAATAAACCTGGCTTCATTTTCCAACAACGCGTTGGTCTTGATGCTGCCGGAACCGAAGTCTATACTGGAGACCTTTTAGACCTCGAAGGAGAAACGGTTCTCGTAGATCATAGCCTTGGTGGCTTTGAAATCTCCTACGGTAAAAAGGTAGGTGACTTTAGAGACCTCGAAGTTTAACTCTCGAACGCCTCTTTGGTAATGATATGAACAATCCCAAAGTACGACAATACATTGTGCTTTGAGTCCTGAATGGGGACAGCAACAGATTCGCAATAAACGATGTCTTTGTTGTCCTCATTTGGCATTAAGCGGTACCTATCCTTGTAATGCAATTTGTTTGCGATACAGTTCCTCCACTTATTGTAAGTGGTATCAATATCATCAGGATGGAAAGCCTCGACCCAACCACCATGCTTCATTTGCTCCGTGCTTAGATTGAATAAATCTTGCATAGCCGAATTAGCCCAAACTATCTCTCCTTTAGTGTCGCATTCGTAAAACCCAACGTTAAGATTCTCAAACAAAATGACAATCTTGTGTTTGTTGATGAAAGTGGTACACAATAGCTCCGCAAGAGTTTCCTGAATATCCTTAATGCCTGGGACGTAGGATAAATCCCTCAGACATTTTATCAGATTTTTACTCCTTTTGAAAAACTGAGTAATTTTAGGAACTAGAAATTTTCGACACAAAAAAGACAGTATAGTGGCGAAGCCTAAAATTATCGAGATACTTTTTTCAATGGAGTCTAGGAAGAACATCAGAAGGATTTAGAACAGGCTCGCTATATTTTTCAGAATTACTATATCTAATATTTAAACCTGTATTTAGTAAAAAGGAAATTAAAAAGGATAACCAACACGCAAAATGTGGAGCATGTTTCCAGCAAAGCATACCTGAAAAAATTGATGCCCCGACGCACATAACCGCCAGTTTACAGAAATCAATAATAGATACCTTTCTAAAATACAAACTTAACAAAAGACCGATGACCGAAGTTGCAAATATGTATAATATACTAGATGGCTCCTTCGCAAACAGATAAACCGCTAAACAGCCGCTTACTGTGGCCGATACGGTCTCTGCTTTTATCATTACGTCGGACAGAGAAGCTTTCATATTCTAATTATTACACCTATGTTTAAATTTTTACGCCAAAAACCGTTCGAGATCGAAATAGAACACGATATGTGGGACGCAGAGACCTGTGTTTACACAATTCCGGCCTCAGTTCATAAAAAAGGCCGAAATCCCCGAGTTCAAGTTTGTGGGAGAGGCTACCTAAGTTCCCGAGTCGTAGATAACGAGGGAACTGTCGAAGTATTTCGCGGCCTGACGCCGATTTGGCGCGGGGTTCCGTTTGGAGCCAAAGTTTCAATCTACAAGTAAATGACAAGCAATACCTTTCAAAACCCCCTAGAGAACGCACATACAAAAGAACTCGTTCTCTATTTTGACCCCGAATCTCAAGAACCCGTCTCTCAGACATTGGCCCAGGGCCATGTTTGGTCGGCTGAATTGGCTAAAGTATCGTCCCTTTTCTGGAACCGATATTCAAACATTTTAGATGTCGGCACACATATCGGCACCTTTTCGGCCTTAGCTGCTTCCTTTACTAAAGGACAGGTGTTCTCTGTCGAACCGTCTCCATCAAACTACGAAATTCTAGTTCAGAACCAACAGGCCAATAACTTCAAGAACCAGGTCTGCCTTAATTATGCGGCCTCCGATAAAGATGGGGAAGTAAACTTCTGCCTTAATGGCCCAAGTAGCCACGTTCTCCAAGAAGGCGGCAATGAATACAATATCCCCGTCCCTGCCCGTAAATTGGACGATCTTTTAGTGGACGAGCGTATTGACTTTATCAAGCTCGACGTAGAAGGATGGGAGCTAAACGTTTTAGATGGCTTGCAGGAAACTATTGACCGCTGCCATCCCCCAATCGTATTTGAAGTTAATGGATTCACCTTGAAGTGGTTCAACTATACTCCAAACGATCTTATTCGTAAATTAGAAGACCAAGGATACCATATTTTCGGCTTGACAAATAGTTTTGTTCCTGTAAATTCGTTTACACCATTCCCTTTTGGGGTCATGGATTGCTTTGCGCTCCGCGACCATCACCTTCCAATTATTCAAAAACATATTAGCTTACCTCTTAACCTCAACCAAATCAAAGAAATCTTCAAGCAAGCTTACCAACACGGTAATGATGACATGAAGGGCTATTTCACTTGGTACAACGATAACTTTGTTAAAGGCAAGCATAATATAGACATCCCTCTGTAATGATCGTAGTAATTCCCGACATCCACACACAATGGAGAAAGGCTGACAGTATAATTAAGCGATATGAAGGCGAAGACATTATCCTTCTAGGGGATACCTTTGATGATTACTTCGACACTATTAAAGAAAATCAAGACACCGCCGAATGGTGGATGTCTATATGCTACGAGCCCTACATTACCTGCTTAATGGGGAATCATGACCTTAGTTACCTCCGCCCTGCTTCTCGTTGCGGTGGATGGAACAAAGGTAAGCAGGCGGGGTTAAATGCAATAGGATATACTTACAGCCCCCTAGTTAAGGAATACCTAAAGTTCTTCGCATATCGTGAAGTAGCTGGCAAGAAGTTCCTTTTCTCGCACGCGGGCGTGCATCCACATTATGTTCCCAAGACCGTTTTAGAAAAAGGTCTTCTTATTGACTTCCTTAAAGAAAGTGAAGCGGAAGCCTTAAATCTTATCCACAGCGAACAAGATACTCCGCATTGGATTTTTCATGCGGGGCTAAGTCGTGGAGGGGCTTATTTATACGGTGGGCCTGTGTGGTTGGATTGGGATGAATTCACACCTATTGAAGGATATAATCAAATCGTAGGACATTCCAGAGACGAGACGGTAAGGAAAAAAATATACACAGATTCAGAAAACCTGTGTATAGACACTAGTCTATGGCATTACGCCACAATTGATGAAAACGGCAAAATAGAAATCGTTCCCATATGAAATGGTATAACTACGACCTTAAATGGTGCCACGAATGCAGTCGTCCGTATATAGAATGCGATCACTGCGCAGGAATAAGCTGCGAAACTACAGATTGTGAATACTGTAGAGACGAGTTTGCAGAATTCCGTAGGACTAAGTGGTCGAGAGTTTCCACCGAAGAACAATGGGAGGATATTGTGTTCTACGACACAGAAGAAGAATAACTATGAATTCATATATCAAACTAAGAACGGAGCAAGAAGAAGTTAATCTATACAATCCCGAGATTACTCTTACTGCTGATGGAGTTTCCGTAAACGGAGTTTCATCTGACTTGCTGACAGGGAAAACGTGGACCGTAAAAGGAGTTCCACTTAACATTTGGTCTCAGAAATGCTCAGACTATGATAGCGAAGGACTGTTTAGAGAAGTCACGCTTAAAACATCAGACAAGGGAGCCTTTCTTCCATTGGCAGAAAGCTTAGTTTGCCTTAGAGCGCAAGCGCAGCTACTTAAAGTTGTTTCTAAACCAGTCCAAAACACTGTGGATAACCTTGGAGACCTGTTTGTCAAAATGAGTTGCCACAATAAATGGACATTCAATGAAGCAGACTGCTGCAATATCTTTGCAAACGAACTCTTCTCTGTAATTATTTATCCCGATCATGGAACGTTCAGTTGCCCAACGCATAACTACAACGTAACTTGGGAAAAGAGCGTGGAACGCTCAAGTCATCCAAATCGCAACATTCGTCCAAGCGAACTAAGAAATATGCTTCAAGAGTGTTTGGAAACTTTAAACATTCCCGCTGACGCTCCTGACATCTTAAGATTCAAGGAGGATTCCGCTTCCTGATTTATACTTAGCGACAATTACCCACTCAGACACACCGTCTGAGATAATCTGAACAGCCTCATTAGCCGCCAAGGTTATTGAGGTTGCTCCGTCTATAGTATCAGAACCCGCTCTGTTAATCGTAATTGTTCCCGTAGAACGATTCTTGATTGTAAACTGACCAGCTAATCCAGCACCATAAGCGTTAGCTGCCGTCAGCGTTACGTTTTGGTTGCTAGTTCCTGTAAAGATTTGGTTACGGGCAGAAGATGTTGTAAGCGTAGTTGTTCCACCAGCCGTAGCCGTGGAAGTAACTGCGTTAATTTCGTTCAGGGCCAGTAACACTCCGTAAGCACTATTAGCATTGTTACGAATAGATACCTGCGCATCTGCTGGCGAACGCAGTCCAGCACGACCACTCCAAGCTATAGAAGAACTTGCTGTAAATGTAGGGTTGTTGTCTAAAATAACCGTTCCACTTGAATCTGGTAAAGTCCATGTTCTTACCGCTGACAATGTTGCCGTAATGAAAGAGCCGGTATAAGTACCACCAGAATCATACAATGCTATTACCCCAGGGTCTCCCACCGGACTACCAACTAATATCGAGATATTTGCTGTGAGGTTATCTGCTTGAACACTATAAGCAGTTAATCCCCCACTACCATCGTAAGTAGCAACCAAACCTTCGTCTGCCGAACCATTTCCGCCGAATGATTTACTTAAATCTGAAAGAAGGGTGCAGTCCGCCTCGTGTGGCAATGTAACTACAATCGAAGTATCTGATAATTGATTGTTCGGACGTAATAAAAGAGTGTTTCCAAACAAGTCATAGAAGTTTATAAATCCTCTAGCTCTTGTTGGCGTTCCTTTTCCTAATGTAATGTCTCTGGCGCTCAGACCCCCATTTGAATTAAACACTACAAGCTTGCCGCTATCTGCACTGGTATTACCACCTTCTGATTTATCGGCATCAGATAGAAGCTGTGTTCCCCCAGAAGGGAACAGTAGTTCCAAATCATCTACTCCTAAAACCGGAGCAACCAATCTGACTCTATGACCAGCACTATCATAAACGTTAACTGCTCCAGCGGCGTTATTTCCGTTTCTGGAAGTTTCGTCACCTAAAGTGATTTCGTATGCGTTGATGTCACCACCATTTGAAAATACTAAAGCTTTCCCATCGTCAAGAGCCCCGAATCCCCCCGCAGAAGACGTTACTGTATTAGCTGCATATTCGAGCGCAGTTCCGCCAGCGTTAACACGTAGAACTTGGAAAGCAGACCCTATAGCATTTAATCCCGTACCGCCTTTAGAAGTAGGTAGAGTTCCTGTAGTTCCCGTTGTAAGTGGAAGTCCAGTGCAGTTTGTAAGAACACCTGCTGTTGGAGTCCCGAGATTGGGAGTAACCAAAGTGGCAGATGTGATGGTAGGCCCAATGTTAAATACAGCGGCTCCTGAACCAGTTTCGTCAGAAAGTAGGGCAGCGAGTTGTGAAGACGAACTTGCTCCCAACGAACCTAGATTACTCGCCGCAAGGGTTTGAGTAATCGCAGTACGTAGATTGATCTTAAAGTTACTTGCGGAGCGTCTGATCGGAACCTCGTCATTCGCACCTACCGTTGACAACGTTAAGCTGCTGATTTTTGTGCCTGCCATTTGTGGGTATTACACCTTAAGGAGTTGTGTAGCGAACAATTAACATTGGCTTACGCGCCTGTGTTGCACCTTCGCTAGAATCGAATTGGAAACCGTCACCAAGAGTCTCGTCACCCCCAACAACCCAACCGTAGTTGGTAATGGTTCCATTTAGCCATCCTTGAATTGTAGCTACTGGAACGTTGAAGGTATAGAACCCTGTGTAGGTATCCATAGCGTTTCTGATACAGATAGCATCATATGAAGAATATGCTTCTGTATCGTCTAATGAAACACCGTGAGTAAGAGAGTCCCATGTGCTTGTTCCGCTCCATGTAACTTTCATTTTATTGATTTGAGCGGCGCTACCTTCTGTGTTAATGTATAGAACTAGCTTAGCTCCTACGATAGTTGCTGTGGAAGGAATGCTACTAATGTCAAACTTAACCAAACCAACACGTTCTGTTACATATACATCCCCTGTAGCTGTGCTAGTAAAAGTCGCCGCTACACGAAGTGTTGTAGAAGTAGGTTTAGAAACAAGTGAATAGTAACCATTGTATCCAGGAACCGTGCAGTTCTTGATTTGAATGTCTTTTCCTACAGTCGCGTTAGTTACGTTTGTAGAAGATGTTGTAATGTCAATGTTTCCACCCCCAGCATTAGCAATGGCACTGAACGTATCACGGTCTGTGTCGGCTACAAGAGAAGTAGTTGCAGAGTTATCTGTAGCATTGTTGATGTTGTAGATATAGCAGTCCGTAGTTCCGCTATAGCTGTTTAGTCCATTTCGGAATACAGCCGTTGTCGGCGTTCTGGCAATCTGAGTATATTTAACAAAAGGATTAGTAGTAGTCCCATAGGTAGAGTAATACTCCCCTACAGAAAACAAGTTACCATCCAAATCAAATTCAACAGCTTCTCTTTGCGGAAAGCTGGGCGGATTACTATGGGGATAGTTTATCCCACCACCAGTATCAGCGGTGATTAATTTGGAAGGCGCTCTCAATAAAGCAGTCCCTACTGTTTCAGTAGCAACGGTTCTAGTGAACAAAAACAAACCTGTTCCACCTTGTCCTGTGGCTCCTGGATAAGGATAACCATAGTTACATAGAACAATACTTCTTCCATCAGGGCTTATAGTTCCACCTTGAACATTTCCATTATTGGATGTAGGAGTAAGGGCATTACCCATTCCAAGTTGCCAATCTGATAAAGTTCCAGAACCACCAGTTGTGGTCATGTTAATTGTAAGGGAGTTTCCGCTTTGAGCAGTAACGTCCCCTTCCATAAAGTTTGCGGAGTTAGCAGCAGAAGCAGCACGCACTTTTAATCCAATAGGGTAAGCAAGGCTTGAGGCTTGAGTAAAGGTCTTAGACCCTGTTCCAATTGCCAAAGAAGTAGTAGAACTATCCCCCGCCAATTTACCTACATAGGTAAGTGTTTGCGTTCCTGAATATGAGGACGCATGAGCCAGGCTATAAATCTGAGCAGGGAAGATCTTAGTGATGATATACATTGTGCCCACTAATGGGTCCACAAGGAAACATTCTGCATCTTTCAAAGCAGGCGTATTCCCACCTGGATATTGACAAGTGATGGTTTCGATATTGCCACTACTAATTGTTCCGTCACTGCCTGTAATTGTAGGTTCGATACAGCGATAAATGACAATAGTGCCACGAGCACTTGCATTATCTCCAATATCTGCTACATAAATGTAGTTTACCCCGTTAATTCGGGCGGTAGCCAAATCCTCAAAGTCAGATTGGGTTACTCCTTGAAGTGTCCAGTTTCCGGCAGTTGTAGCGTCACTCAGCTTTACTGCTGTTACGCTATTTGGACCACCTGAGTCTTGTTCGATCCACATATACCCTTTATTGGCAGGTACATGGGCACGCCCCATCCCAGAAGGTTCTGGGAAAGAGGTAGATAAGTTTCCTACAGAAGTCCCTTGTAAAAAGGAACCGCTTTGAGTAGTTCCAGAAGCGCATGGAATTCTAGCTCCGCCAGCTAATACGCTAGACGCAAATAGAGATAGAACCGCCGCTACTGTTACGAAAAATTTATTGAGAACGCCCATATTTTAGTGATAATGATTGTGTTGAAGATGCTTGTGAACTAGAATCCCCAGCCGCATCACCATCACGCGCTAGTTTAATGACAATGATATGTCCAGGAGTAAGACTAGATTTCCAGCTTGTTAAAGTTGTGTACCCAACAGTTTCGGTATCACCACTCGCGCCACTCGCATCACCGCCAAAGCTCCATGTAATTGTATTGGAAAATGAAGGGGAGTCTGCGCTTGCGCTATCGGCTACATCTGCCATACTAATTTTGTAAGTATGCGTTCCAGTGTCCGCCGCGCCAAGCCTAAAACTAAAGCAAGCCTGTAGGTCAACGTTTGTATCTAAGTCAAATGGAACACGGAAACGATACAGAACATAGTTTGTGGCTTCGTCCGTATTGGCAGCAAAAATTGCTTGACCATAGCTCGGAGAAGTGCTAAGAGTGTCCACTACGGCACCAGTCCCGTCAACTTGGTGAGGGTTAATGAGTTCATATTCGTCAATGAATTTGAAAACATTCCCTGATGTTTGCGTGTCGTATGGGGTTCCTGTGATACCACCAGTAACCTGTAGGGTTCCCGCGATGGTGCTGGAGCCAGACCCAATTTTAAGAGGTCCGCCTGTAACCGGCCCTTGGGCAGTAGCAGTGCTTAGACCCAAGATGACAAAAAGTAAGATAAGAAATTTCTTCATTATGATATGTAGCAAAGATGGATTAGTTCGTCAGCAGCGGTATCTACCGTCATTCCGCTTCCTCTGTAAAGTTTATCTCCTGCGGCTGCGGACCCTAAAGCTTTAGCTGTCACACCCGTATTAGCACTAAAATAACATTCGCCAGTAAAATGCCCCGCGAGGTTTAGTCGTTGACCGTTTCTATAAACGTCAACACGGCCACGAGGGGTATTGGTTAATGCTGTGTTACTTAGGAGTTGTCCAGAGCCAGTTGTAACCAAAACACCTACCGCCTGGTCCCCTACATAAGGTTTCCCGATTGCATCATAAAGATTAATCTTTACGTTGGAACCTGCGCGAGCAGCGGGAACGAAATCCCCTGTCCCTATAACCCCTGAGGTCAAATCCGAAATTTTTGTGTCAGCCATAGATGATGGAAAGTACTATTGAAGATAGTTACACTTTTTTCGGTTTGATGGAAAAAAAAGTTTGACAAAAGATAACTCTGTGCCATCTTTGCATAATAAAGAGCGTCAGATTGCTCTGACGCCCTTGGTTTATGGTTTAACTTATCTGAGTAGAATTAGGGATTACCTTCTGTTACTACAGCACCTTCCCCTTCCGCAGGCGGAGTGGGTTCAGCAGGAGTTTCGTCACCGTCTGCGGCGTCAGCAGCTTTCGCAGCAGCGTCCAGTTCATCAGCAACAGAAACGATTTCATCATGCTCGCCTTTCAGCGCATCTACCTGTGCAGTTAGATCATCAATCTTAGCATGATCGGCGTCATCATTGCTCTTAAGTGCATCAATTTGATCTTTTAGAGCTTTGAACTTATCAGGAAGTGAAGCAAGGTATGCTTTCACCGCGTTTAGCTTATCTTTAGTTTCTTGTGTCATATCAGGTATTAGTTTGTATATTTCTGTCAACGTTCTCTTATTAACAGCAACCTTTTCCCCGAAGAGAACAGCAAGGGCATTTAGTAATCGTTGCATACCTATATTTACACTGTTTACAAGTCCGAGAAAGTTTTTTTCACAAAAGTTTATTATTAAGCAGCAAGGCACGATTCTTGCAAAGAGTTAAATATGAAAGAAGTCTTAGATTTCATTGCCAAATATCCCACAACACTTGACTCGATACGTCAAATGCTCGCAAATGGTTGGGAAATTGATAAAGTTGACAAAAGTATCCACTTCAAAAAGGATGGGGCGTTCGGAAGTATGTCTCCACATGGTTTTGCAGCCCAAAAACCTAAGGAAGTGCCCGATTTAATGTCTCCAAGTGCCAATTTTGGCCCTTTGAACACAATTTACGACAAATTTTTCAAAAAGTTCTTGACAAATTCGCATTCTGAGTTTTATTTGCCACGTTGGAAGCATACAGGACTCCCTGAATGGACTGATTGCTTCGATTCGCCCCTATCTTATGTCATCCTATACTTCCTATTCAGAAAAAGAATTGGTTCTTGGCCTTCATTCGTGGGAAAATTCAAAGAAAATGCCGCCCGACAGTATGTTTTCAACGCCCTTCACTCTTTTGGACACAGATTTAACTCAGAAAGCCATTCCCACGGCTTTTTTACAGGAAATATGATCGAAGCTGTGAAAATTATCAAAAAATACGGAGAGTCATGTTAACCTAACTATTATGAACACCCCTGCACTTGTAGCCACTGTAATATCTCTAAGAAGATGTCCTACTGACGTAGGTTTTGGCTGCGAACCACCATCCCCTGAACCGCCGAAGAAGCCAAAATTACTTAAAATTGTGTTGACAATCGTAATTCTTGGGCTACTTTCTACTATATTCGTGATGCCATTCAACAGTTGGCTCTTATTTATGGGAATGAACACATTCTTATTCCTGTGGTGGCGTGCGTTTATCAAGAACTTCACACACAAACGTAAAGATGACGATGACAGTATACTGTAGGAACACAGGACTTTGCTATAGGAAACCATACAGTATGATCTTTCTCTATATTGACGAAAGGGAGCATACTCCTGATGATATTGAGAACGCGGATTTCGTGATTCGCAATGAATACGAAATGAAAAAGAAAGGCGAAGACTTCCGACAAGTTGAAAACCTTAACTATGTTTGGGCTTCCCCGCAGGAAGTCAAAGAACTAGGATACGATACCCATAAACTAATACTTAAACTGAGCTGGAATGAATACCCCGAAGGAACCGGAATCTGAACCAAAGACAATCAGAATTTCCTTGAAAGAGGAATGGAACACAAACGACCCGTACGAATTTTGCGAAATTCTGGAAACACCCGAAGAAGATGAAGAACTTAGAACAGAAGATAAACAAGGTAGCTAGAGAATATATTCAGGCCCACACAAGATATGCTTTGTGGGATTGTGGAGACTCTATGCGCGAGAAAGATGTTTTAGAAGGTAAGTGGGAAATCTTAACAGATAATGAGCCAACCCTCAAAGACTACATAAAGGAGAATCTGTACGAGGAATACAAGGAAGAAGTCCGCCAAGCTAATAAAGAACTTGGAGAAGACTTAGCTGAAACTATTGATACTTATGGTTCTGACCTGTTACTCCCTTACGATGGCCCTGTAGAACGCAAACCCGTAATCAAGGGTGTGCTTAAGTGTAATCTCTATTATGTAGATGACTATACGTTCCAAGAAAGATTCGATGAAGGAGAACTACTCACAAGTGGGCAAATTCTAGGAACACCTGATTGGGAACGAGGTAAAGAAGTGGTCCTTAAAGATGGTTTATGGAGGTGCCCCGAGGAATTAGAAGAAGGATACTACCTCCCTGAAAACAGTAAACACGTAGTAAGATGAAGTGGATAATTGAGAACCTAGTCAAGGAGCCTAGTTATTTAGAGCTTTCGCAAGCTGCTAAAGACTTGGGTTTTCCTGTGCATGACATTAAGGGAGACTATAAGAAAGCGGATATTGCTCATTACCAAAATGACGACAAGGTTCTCTTTATGGGGTGCATCGAAATGAATAAGTTGGTCGGAGACCAACTACGTAAACAGGGGTGTGCCCCTGTTACGTATAGTAACTTCGATAACTACCTTTGCACAAAGTTCTACCCATACTTCGGGGAGTTTTTATTCAACGACGATTATGTAATTATCCCCTTGACAGAACTTAAAAGAAGGCTATATTTCTTCTATGGTATCTTTGGCAAAGAGGCTCAAGTCTTTGTAAGACCCGACAGTGGCGATAAGCCATTTAAGGCAGGGCTGCTCGATATGCAAGATACGGAATCATTTTTCGACGAATTCAAGCATCTACAGAATGAGTTGGTAATCGTAAGTTCTCCTAAGAACATTAAAGCCGAATTCAGATTTCTAGTTACAGATAGGCAACAAATCTTGGCCGTATCATCTTACAGATTCAATGGTTTATTAACTAAAGTCCCATCGGCTTCTCCGCAAGCTACTAAACTATGCGAGGAAATACTAAAAATCGGATACTTTCCTGATGGAATTTTCTGCATAGATATAGCGCAGGACAATGACGGGAACTGTTGGTTGCTCGAATTAACTAGTTTCAGTAGTGCTGGTTTATACGCAATGGATAAGAAGAAAGTAGTGCAAGGAGTAGCAAATTACATAGGATAATATGGTAAAGAGTAAAGAAGGATTATGTCCAGGCTGTGAAGTAGCTTTATTAGACAAGCCACCCACTATCACGACAGTTAGCACAAATACAATGGGACAGTTAAGGCCCCAGATTCAATGGTTTGAATTCCAATGTCAACGCTGTAATTATGTTTGGGGCGAAAGACCTGATGAAGTAAAACGCGAACCAGCAAGAGGGATTCCAAACATAGAAAGTCCACGATGATACTTTTAACTAAAGACGAGGCTTGGCCCGAAGAAATGAATCCGAAGTACATGGAATGGCTTTCGGGAAGTAGATATGCAAAGCGTCCCAAGGTAACGCGCCCACTCGCGTTAACTAAGTTCCTCCTAAAGTTGGCGGAAACTGAATGGGAAACAGACGCGCCGCTCACGATCAAAACCAAACTCAGGATTCATCCTGATTTCGTCGAGAGATTGACGGATGATGATGTTTACGGGTTGTATGATGGGAAGACTTTCGCGCACCTAGAAGTAGAAATCACAGAAGAAGTAGGATTAGAAATCGTATAATGGACGAAATTACAAATTGGGAAGACCTCCCCATTACTACATCTACCACTGAACATAAAGACGGTTGGTGGAGAACGGTAGAAAAGCAAGGAAGCATCTATGATCTTCTTCAAACTTGGGAAATTGACAAAGAAGAGAAGCATTGCGAAATGTCTCAGGTTCTACTCTTGCTTAGGACATATTTCTACAAATACACTAACCTAATAAACACCCTTAAAGCTCACAAAATAATTCCATGACACTATACTCAGCAATCACAATAGCAGACGATAATAAATTTACCCAAGGCTGCGAATTCCTCGACATCTAGGGACAGCACTACGTAGAGACTCCCGTAAAAATCTTCAAAGACGAAGGCGACATTGTAGATCAAACAATGAAAACAGTATGCCGCACATTAGCTTTTGTCGCCGCACATCAAGAGATCAGCATGATCGAACTACTGAATCGCCTAGAAGCCGAAATCCCCGCTATGAGGGACGCTGTTGAACTCTACTTAGAGGAACATCCTGAAAACGACGACCTAGTAGCCGAAGCGTAATATGTATAAGCAAAGAAACATTAGGTTCCGCGCTTGGAGCCAAAAGAAGGCGAAGTTTCTCGTTGAGGGATTCCATATCATCGGAGAAACCACCCTCTTTGATCTGCTTGGCCAATATAGGGTCGAAGAATTGGACGATCCCATCATTACCGAATGGACGGGCTTCGTTGACCTAAAAGGAGTAAAAGTTTACGAGGGAGACATCATTCAGAGCGTTCTAGTTCCTTGGGGAAGTAGTCTGAAAGAGACCATCGCTCCCATATACTTCTCGAAGGGAGCCTTCAAAGCAATTGCGCCCTTAGATAGTTACGTTAAATCAAAAGATGTTTTAAATGTCACTGTAATAGGCAATATCTATGAAAACGCCAACCTAATTGAAGATTGGCAACTTAAAGACAAAGACTTCGTATGAGAGAACTAAAATTTAGAATCTGGTGCCACGCGCCTAAGACATTTGAATACTTCACCGTATATGATTACCCTCAGGGTATCGCGGGCGGGGTATCTACCCCCGATCAATATACGGGATTCAAAGATGTAAACGGTAAAGAAATTTACGAAGGGGACATCGTTGAGGGGTGGGTAAAGCCATTTCCTATGAACGCTGATATTGGACTAAAACACAAGCATACTGTTCATTGGACCCCCGAAGGTAGATGGAGCTTATCAAAAATTCCGATTCATGGTCTCATGTATGACTATGAGATCGTAGGTAATGTTTATGAGAACTAAGTTTAGAGTTTGGCACTTAGGACAAAAGCGTTGGGCGAAAGAGGACGACGACTATAGAATTCGTATTCCTGACGGCGTAATTACCAGACGCTTTGTATCGTATGATGATGGGCTAGACCCGTGGTGCGATGAATGGGAAGGCCCGCTTCAAAGTTACGAACTGAAAAACCTGGTCGTCCAACAATGGACGGGCTTATTAGATCGCAACGGAACAGAGATTTATGAAGGAGACATCCTTGAATCTAGCGTAGCTTTAGGACGAATGGGATTGATTGCTAAGAACACTCCCGTAACAGTTCGCTTCAATCAATTCTTGGCAAACTACGCATTGGACCCCGAAGGATGGGAGCATAAAGACGAACACAACTTCGTTGATTTAACAGGCGCTAAAGCTAAGAAGCTTATCGTCGTAGGCAATATTTTTGAAAATGAATAACACAGAATTTCTGTTACGACTAAACGCGCTTCTACGCAAGCGTGGGCAAAATGGCTTTGTTAAAAAAGGCGATGTAAAAGACTTGGTGAAGGCTTTCGCTTTTGATTTGAGAGATAACCCCAAGTGGAGAACGAGGACGATTGAACTACTCGATGATATTGAAGCGTTAACGATATGATGGAACCTTTTTGGTACAAATACACACACAATAATTGGGAGCACTACTGCGTCATGCTTAAGCTGCCCCACATGGATAATGGCTACCAAGTCGAAGGGCTTGTTCCTGTAGATTATCGGGGCTAAGGTCAGAACACACCTGCCCCGATGAATACTTAAGCCTTCCTTATATTTCTTTCGCAGTCCCGATTAATTTTCCACTTCCAAAACATGCCCATTGGCATTGCCCTTATGGCTATGACGGATTGTACGTTCGCGCTACGGGTCTCACCGAGGAAGAGATTAGACAGATTTGGGAAGAGATCGAAGACACTGTAAATAAACTATGAAGCTAGTAATTGATGTAGGAGACGACAATATCGTACACTCCGAAATTTCCTGCGGAAAGAATGAAACTTTCGAGCAGACCCGCGCCAGGCTTATCCTGGCAGTTAAGGAGTTGACAGAACAACTCAAGAATCAGACCAAGTGCCCAATGCACCCATCTAAGAAAAAGGGCTGGGTCAAGGCGGAGGTAAAAGCCAAAGCGCAGTGGGAGGAAGATCGTAAAGAGATTCTCGCCCGCCAAGCAAAGTGCAAACACCCAAAATGGGTCGAGATCGCTGACTATGGAGATACTGCGAGGTATCAATGTACGGAATGCGGCAAATCAGAATTATCAGAACTACCCCAATGAGATTAATGAGATTTAGATTTACGGACGGTTCTTATAAGGACTGCGAGCTAAAAGGCTTCTCAACTTTACCCAAAGACTTCAACCAATCACTTTCCTTGCAAGAAACCAAGGATGGCAAGTTTTGGCTGACTCTTTCGGAGTCGCTGATAGATACAGATAAGAGAATTGAAAGCATAGACTTAAGATAATGAAAATCGCAATCGCGTTATCCCAATGGAGTAAATCCAAGAGAGTGTTTAGAGCAGTAGAGAAGCAGATCATAGAGCTTAAACCGAAAGTGATCCATAGTGCGGATTACTATTCTTTGGAGCTTGACGACTTTAAACTATACGCCATTCCCCTTACTGAAAAGCTTTGCGGTTGGCGATTTGACCGCATCATTACAGACCGCGCCGCTGCGAGTGACGACAGAATTATGGAAACTATAATCGCGCCAATGTTCGCGGCTCAGCAAGTGGAAAGCACAATCGAATACGAAAGGCTGACTATTATAGAAGATGACTTGTTCGCCGAATCTCATAACTGGCGTGACTCATACGATGGATGCTATGGAAACATGTAACATGAAACAGACAAGACACAGAATCCTAAAGACCCAAACAGGCAAGTTCATGGTGTTCTCTCAAAGCCGCGAAAAGCTAAAAGACTGCTTTCGCCGCTCTTATTGGCGTGAAAGTGGATGGCTGATGAACCCCGAGTTATTTAACACTGAATACCACGCCAAGCAGTTCATCAAGGAAATTACTCTGCCATTAGGTTCGGTGGAGGTTTACAAATCAGATTGGAAAACTATATGAAAGAAGAACTAGATAAACTAAAGGCGATGCTCGTTACGTTCGTGACGGAGGCAATCGAGAAGGCGGGGCTGGCGAAGAACGGCCACGAGGTATATATCTCAAACATCAACCACACGATTGACTGGGACTACAGATACCCGCACTCAGGATACAATCTCTATTCGGGCTGGATTAGTTGGCAAAACGTTCCTGATAAAGATACGTGGGATGATGAAGTAGCCGCGCTTGCGAAAAGCCTTGAAATCAGGTATGGGCAGGCAGAGGCTAATGCGAAGAGAGTTGCTGAACTAAAAGAAGTAGTGGAGAAACTCCCCGAGGTGGAGGAACTGAATAAGTTGGGATATACCTTGCAATGGTATTCGTCCTATGGCCTTCTGTATGGTGGGCCTTATCAATATGTGTCGAAAGGGTGTCAGTGTGAAAGCTGTGCCCCGCAAATCACTCCATAATGTGCAAAAATAAGCCCCCCGGATTTTTTCGGGCGGGCCTTTTTGTTTTCAGGATATTGACTTTCCTTTCGATTAATGGGGGGCATTGGCTTTCCGGGGGAAATCCAATGAAGGGATAAGGTTATACGAGTAAGCGCCAGCAAAGGTAGGAACTCGTAGAGTTACTACAAATCACTCTGAGATAGGGGATTTTCAGTTTTGAGGTGGGTGGGTGCCACCCCCCTAGGTGTGCCAAATTGTCACGGTTTACTTTTTCATTAATGCCAGGGGGCCTGCGCCATTATGACACACCCCCGCCCGTTTTATCACTTATGAGAGTGCCATTATGACGCACCCGCTCGCGCCCGTGGTGCGCCAGTTTGGCGCGGTTTCTTCTTCTTCCATGCGTCCCCTTTTGTGCGTCCCTTTGTCGCACCCTGACGCGTGCGTTACTTCTTCTTTCCGCCCCCCTATGCGTGCGACCATCGCCCCGCGTGCGTGGTGCGCTCGCCTTGCGCCCCGTACGTGCAAGGGGCGTACCCTTTCGAGTACGCCCCAGCCGTTACTTCTTCTTTCCCGTCCCCCGTTTAGACTTCTTCCGGGTCAAAGTCCCCCATGCGTGCGATACTTTCCGGGGGTGCGGGTGCGTCAGGGTCAACCCCGCCCGCGTCCCCGTCCCCATCCGCATAGCCTGACGCGTCCCCCGCGTTGTCAATCATCGCCTGTACTTGTTCTTCCGGCATTCCCGCTACTTCCGCCCCGTCCCTGTCAACCCCGCCGTTGACAAGGCGCGTTGCAATCATGGAAAGGCGCGTTTCCCGGTCAACCGCTCCCTTGTCCCCCGTGTAATCAACCGCCAGGCAATCCGCATCGGAAACCGTGAATTTCTTCCGGTATAGGAAATTAAAATGGAGTTCTAGGGGGTGTTTCTTCTTTGCCGTGCGTGAGGCGGCGGGGGGTGCGCTCGCCTGACGCGGGGCGGGTGCGACCGGTAGCGGGGCGGGTGCGCTCGCCTGACGCACGGGAAGGGCGGCGGGTGCGCTCATAGGGGCGGCGGCGGGGGGTGCGACCGTAACGGCGGCGGGTGCGATATTCGCCCCCCGTAGGATTGAAACCGCCTCCCGGAATTCCGCCAGGGAGGCGGGTACGAAATGGAGCGTAATTTGTGCAGTAGGATTCATTATAAAGGAAGGTTAAAGGTTAAACGTTCTTGTCGAATACGTGCGCCAGGGCGGCGGAATTCTTGCGCACCCAAACATCCCAAATATCATCAATAATCAAGTACTCTTGACTATTGTTAATGGTCATAAAGGGGGACGCAATCAACCCCGCCTTGCTGGGGGTGCACTGGGAAATTGCGTGGCGGTACATTTCCGAAATGTCCAGGCCCTTAAAACGCAAGGCCAGGTTTTGCCGTTTCTTTGGTTCCGTGGTTTCCCTTAGCCATTTCATCGCCTGGAGTTCCAGGGCGAGGAAACCGCGCAGTTTATACTTTGACACGGGCAAGACTTCTTGCACGTCAGCCAGGGTAATTTCGCCAAACGCGGGAAGGAGTTCTAAGATATGGTCAACCGCCGCAAGCGTACCCCGGTGGAATTTACTAATCTCCTTCATTGCGTCAGGTGCGACCATCCGCCCTTTTTTCTCGAAGTACGCGGGGAGTACCTGATTCATTTCCTTTGCCGTGTACAGTTCAAGCGTTACTTCTTGCATACGGCGGCGGATAGCGTCGGAATTCCGTCCCCCGCCCATTTTTTCCGGGTGATTCGTGAGGAAAACAAAGCAGAGATTCCGGGAGTCAAAGGAAACCGCTTCCCCTTTGAATTCAACGTGCCCGGAACGCTCCCAGCCCTGGCCGGAACCATACAGCAGGGTATTGAATACGCGTTGCATAGGCGAGGGGGACGGGGCGAAAGGCGCAAGGGGTAAGCTGTGCGCCTCATCCACAAAAATAATGGAGAAAATCCCCAGGCAAGAATTTTTCAACGCTTCCTTGAGTTCCAGGCTTGCGGGTGCGTCAGCGCGGGAGAATTCCGAAGCGGATTCAACGCGCAGAACGGTGCAATCCCGCCCTTGCGCGTTTAGTTGCGTTTCAAGTTCCGTTACAAACGCTTCTGTAATGTGCGATTTACCAACGCCCGCCGGGCCGAGAATCAACCGCGGTTTCCCCGCGTGTCCCGTGTCCAGTACTCGCTGGCCGTACGTGTTGAGAAGTCCAGTGGCGGTTTTTTGCCCTACGGTTTCAATTTTGAATTTAGACATAACGTGTTTTTTGGTTTTTGGTGGAAAGGGCCAGGGGTGCGACCATCGCGCCCCGTGGCGCGCCTATACTCCGCCCCGGAAAACTTCTTGTCAACGGCGGAAAATGATTTTTTTTCGCGTGCGTTACTTCTTCTTTGTCAAATACGCGTACGCGTCCCCAGTGGAGCGGAAACCGTGCCAAGTGCCCGGCAAATACTTTCCTACAATTTCACCCCTGGAGATTGACAAGGGGCGGCGGGTGCATTACTTCTTCTTTCGCCCCATAACCAACAACATTAAAATATCATGAATAAATTCTCTTTTCCGCGTCGTCACTATGTCCGCCCCGTTTTTTGGAAATTATACACCCTCGGAGACGCAATAAATTCTCGCCAACACGCTCAAAAACTTGTCGGCATAATTAAAAGATACGTTGAACTTTATTCTGATGGCTTGCGGACACCTTCTTATAAAGCCATTAAATTGCATGATGCCGCCGTGCGTCAGTTGCGGCGGTTTCATCCCTACCAACTAGAAAAAATCGGATATTGCTAATCATTCACTTCCCTGAAATATGAATACGCCAGAAATAAACGCCAGCAACGCGGGTACGCTCGCCATACTTTCCGAAATGCAAGGGGACGCATCCCCCGTCTCCCTTCCCGTGTCAATCGCCCCACTCCCATTAGTGAATACTTCTTCCCCCTGGAGCGTAGCGGGGCGGATGGACAGAGAGAAAATGAGGCTATTGGAAATTATGAGGGGGATAAAGGACGCCTAAAGGGTGCGTTACTTCTTAGGGGCTGCGGGTGCAATATCCGCCGCCCTTTTTCGTGTACGCGTGCGACCATCGCCCCGCGTGCGCTCGCCTGGAGCGTGCGACCATCGCCCCGCGTGCGCTCGCCTGGAGCGTGCGACCATCGCCCCGC
>CAYXCP010000001.1:0-16699 GCA_964463455.1 uncultured Gammaproteobacteria bacterium | reverse complement strand
GTGGCGGCGGGTGCGTTACTTCTTCTTTTCTGCCCTATTAATTCCGGGACAAATTGACGCACTCGCAATTCTCAGAAATGAGTCGCAATTCTCAGAATTGAGATAGGGGAAACCCCTATGGGGTATAGGTAAATCCCCTATGAGGGGTAGGGGAAACCCCTACGGGGCGGGCGCGTCGGCGGGTGCGCGGGCGGGGGTGGGTGGTTTCCGGGGTGGCGCTATTAGGCAAAAATGAGAAAAAACGGGGCCGCTATTAGGCGAGTACGCAAAAAACCGGGGACCGCTTTTCAGCAGCCCCCGGCATTTACTTCTTTGTGATGTTTCTTCTTCTACCCGAGCAAGTCCCCGATGGTTTCCAGCAGATCACGGGCGGGTTGCGCCAGGTCAGGCAGCACCGGGCAGGTGACTTCCCGCGCACGCTTGTCCTCCTTGCCGTGGTCAATCCCGTCCCACATATTAGGGATTGCCATAGAAAACGGGGAGGCGGTTTCTTCTTTGTCCCAGTCGCTCAGGTGCGCGTCATACGTGCATTTCCCGTTTTCCCACTTTTGCAGCAGGTCGCCGTTCTCCCAGATTTCCACTTCGCGGCGGTGTTTGATGCTTTCTTCTTTCGCCCGCTTTTCAGCCGTATCGGCGGAGGCGGTAATGCACAGCGGCATTGCGAAGGCGAGGGCAGTGACTTGGAATGTCTTCATGATGTTTCTTTTTCTTTTGGTTAGTTTCTTTTTCGGGGCGTGTCCCCGCATTATGTTTACTTAGGTTTTCCTCATTGTCAAAACTTTTTTACTTTTTTTCTTCTACCCCGGAAAACAAAAGCGGGCGCACCCGATTTCTCAGGTGCGCCCTTGTCCCTTTTTCCCTTTCCACGGGGAGAAAATTAGAAGTCGAAAGTTGCCAAGTCAATCGCGTTCTTTCCGCTGTAAATTTCTTCTTTGTGCGCCTCACGTTCCGCGATTTCTTCCCGAAGGGGGTTGAAATACTCCCATTCTGCCTGGGGCGGCGGGTCACTCAGCGCCACATATTTCAGTTGGTCATCCCAAACTTTCATTCTCTCACGCGCTACTTCTTTATGAGTAGGGCAGGAACATTCCTTTTCGCAAGGCGTTCCCTCGCGTTCCCTCGCATCCCTGCCGTATTTGCAGGCGCGTCCCGTAAGAGCCTCAACCCGAGCGGCGGCGGGTGTTTCCCCATAGAAGGGACCGCAGAGAATTTGCGCGTGATGCCATTCCGTTACTTCTTCTCCGTCAATGTCTTTTTCTCCAGTAGGCATTTCAACCCTACCAGTCCATCCCTCCTTGTAAATATCCATAAAGGCGCGAAGCTGGCATTTCGGAGCCATCGGGGCGGTATTGTCGGCGCGTAGTTCGCCCCGCGTGGCGGAAAGTACGGCGATTAAATGTGCGGTGTGCATTTTAGTGTGGAAAGGTGGAAAGGTTTTTGAGGGAAAAAAGGGGGCGGGAGTTTGTTACTTCTCCCGCCCCCGAGGGGTGCGAAGTCTTAGACTTCTTCTTCTTCCACGTCGAGCGCGGAAGTCACCGGGGCGGTTGCCGTGATGGGGGCGGCGGCATCCGTTTCCGTTTCGCCCGTTTCTTCTTCTCCGAGGGCGGCGGCGGCTTCTTTCTTCGCGGCGAGCGCAGCACCGGCGGCGGCTTTCTTTTCTTCTTCCGCCGCGATGAAAGCGGCAACTTCCGGGTCAAACGTTTGAGCGACCGCAAAGGCGGCTTTCATCGCACGCTCAAAAGCGGCGCGGATGTCAGACATTGCGATGCGTGCGTCAGAATTGCCACGCGCCGCGAGTTCCGCCACGGTCAACGTCTCATAATCGCGGGGAATCTCGAAACCAGCGAGCACGTTGGCAGGGACCGCCGGGTTGCCGTTTTCGTCTTTGTAAAAACCCTTTTCCAGGTAGAAGGCGGTTACTTCTTCAATTTCCGCCTGGGGCGTCATGATGGGCGAGCCTTCCAGAACGACGCTCCCCAGCGATTTCGCTTTCCCCAGCAGTTCCGGGAGGGACGCGGCGGGAATAATCACGAAGGGGGTGGCGGTGGTGCGCTTCGCGGCGGGCCGTCCGATTTGCTTCTTGTCATCGGTCGGTTTCTTCCCGATCACGATTTTCTTCTTTTCCACCGTTCCGGCGGGCGGGCCGTTGGAAGGGGTGGCGTCAGTCACCGGGGCGGTGGCGGTGGCGGTAACGGTGGCGTCAGGCGCAACTTGCACGTTGTCAAGGGCGGCAAGGGCGGCGGGATTCAGAGCGGTGTTTTGCATTGTCTTTTTTCTTTCTTTCTTTCGAGTTTGTTTTTCTTGTGAAGGGCGGGCGGGATTGCCTTCCCTATGGTAAACTTATCACAGGATTTTCTTTTGTCAACGATTTTTTTCAGAATTTTTTTTGAACCGAGAAATCAGGTGTTTTTGATAGGGTGGAGAGTGTTTTTGGCTAGTGTTTCGGGTGTCAGGGGAGGCGGTTGATATAGGCAACGACCGGGGCGATTATGATGATTAGGAATAACATATAATTTCTTGTACCCCCAGAAAACTTTTTTGTCAAGCGGATTTATCAAAAATGAGAGCGCCGTTGAAATTCACGGGGCGAAAAATTCTCATTCATGCGAAACGCGGGCCGTCCCCGGTTCAAACGGCGGTTGACCCGTCCCCCTATATATAAAGGCGGCGCTTGTCGGTTACTACTTCCAAAAAAGAAGAAGTAAAATCCACCCCCTCAAAAATGGGCACGCTCAAAGGGGGAGGCTCAAAAAGAAGTAGCCGAAATAAAAGAAGAAGAAACTCGTGTATTAGGAACTTACAATAAAAAACGGGGCACCCCCGAAAGGATGCCCCGTAAAAGAAGAAGTAAAGTATTACAGCCGTAAGAATTAGGAATTAGGCTGCTCCCTTAGCGTAATTGAACACGCGGCGAATTTCCTCGGTTGACCAGCGCGGATACTTCTGCCTGAATTTCGCCTCGAACTCGGTGAACGTGTGGACTTGGGGGAACAACCGTTTCGCGTAGTCGTACCCTTCCGGCATGTTACTATTAGGGATGTCATCCCAGGAGGTAGGGGGAACTGCCCCCTTTCGTGCGCTATTACGCGCTGCATTCTTAAAGCCGCGAGGTTTGCGGAACCAATTTGTACGCATGATATTACGTCTTTCTATTATTAAGTGGAGGTTGTATTAGGCGGGGGTGAAACCGAACTTGATGGTGTTTACTACTTGTCCGCCGATGTAGAGTTGGACTTCCGAAGTACTGAGCATCACAGCAACAACGTCGTACTTTTCTCCTTCCCTGAGCGGCCCCCAGTCACCAATCCATTCCACTTGGTAGAACTGCCAGTCTCCTTCTTCTCCCGCCCCGTCCCATCCGTCGAAAGTGAACGGCAGTTGATTGTGCTTCGGTTTCGGCGCGGTAGAAACTTCTACTCCCGTGAGTTCAAAGTAACGTTGGCGATATTCTTCCTCAGTGACGATCCCCCGGCGGAAGGCTTTGTCCAGTGTTTCCAGTTGTGCTTGTTTGTCGGCGTTGTTCATATAGGTGGAGAGAGAGTTGTGCGCTTACTGTCCCCCATACAAACTTTCCTGTCAACAAAGAAGAAGTAAAACCTTTCAGGGATTTAAGTGCGCCATTTGATTATGGAGCGTTTCCCAGTATTTATTTCCCTCGGGAGTCTGACTCCACGTAAAACCTGACATAAGAATCGCCGCGATTGTTACATCTTGTCCGATGTTGTACCTCATTGCCGGGTAATTAGTAATATCCCAACTCTCCCCAATATATCCCATAGCCGTATCAACCCATTCAAACCCGTGCGACTCTTTCAATCCGCGCAGCTTATCTATCATAAGCGCCACCCTTTCGTCTATTACTTCTAGTCCGACCAGTACTTCTGGCTTCGCTCCCTTAGTAGAAAGCACAATTTCGTACTCTCCCGCCCCCGTTCTGTAAACTTTGGCGTTTATTAGGCCCATTGCCTTCAAAGCTGCCGACAAATTGGGGTTTTTCTTCAAATAATACTGGAATTGAGCCTCCGCAGCCGCCCATCCGGGCACTTTCAAGTCCCAAATTCTTGGGTTTATTATAATTTCCATACTGAAATGTGTGTTTTTATTACTTTTTCTCCTAGTAAAATACAAAAACCCTAACTAATTCACCATATTAGGGCCAAAAGTGGCAAAACTTTGCCCCAAAGTGCCACGTTGAGCACCAAAAGAAGGTAAAACGTCCAAAAAGAAGGTATTTTCATGGTAATACGTGGTAAAAGATGGCAAAAGATGGTCGTTATTAGCAAATTTTAGAGGAAAACGGGGGTGCCAACCCTCAAATTTTGGGCAAACCACCGTATTGAGCGTAGGATTACCTGTGTTGGGTTATTATCCCTATATGTATGTCTGAGTATTAGTTGGAAGAATCCTCGATTGGGGAGTGATTTGAGACGCTCTGGGGAGGCGTCACGCGATGCGTGTCAGTTGACCTCTAAGTTCCCCGAACTATTAAGTCCTACAAACGTAAGACTTCTAAAGTACGACTGGTGTCGTACGATGGCTGTCGTACTTCTACTTCCGACCTACTGTACCACTACTATTTCTTTCCTCTTACGATAGCGATTACATCCTGAACGTTCACTTCTTGACCGAAAGTGCCCCTGTGAGAACGTTTTAGCCGCGCATCTATCGTATCCTGATACTCTTTGAAGAGTTTTTCGTCCCATATCATATTCCAAGACGTAATGTTTGGGGATTCTTTATCCTTTCTCGTAAGAAAGCCCCACCCCCATTTCTCCACGTTACAGGATATTACCTGAGAAGTGTGAACCTCCAGGGTATTCGTGGTAAACATGAACCGTTCTCCCACCCTTGGCACATCGTCAAACCATCCCTCAAATTCTTCTTTCTTTATCCACGGCGCTTCTTTGTTTGTAGTAGAGCGAATGATTCTCATTTACACAAACAGGCTAAAATGAGAATGAGTAGGACCACAAGTAATCCCGCCCCCATAAAAATTGGGTAAGCATACATCATCGAATCGCTCGGGATGCTTCTTTCCTCGTATTTGTATGGGGTAAGATAAACGTTGGGGTCGAAGGGAAACAATTTGTCAGCCGCCGACTCAGCATCTTCTTGATTATGGTAAACCTCGCTGCTGAGAAGATTTCCTTCTTTATCGGTGATTCTGTATTGCATAAATGTTTAGGGTTGGTGCCAAGCGAAATCGGTTTCTCCATCCTTACAGTAAAATTCCGTTACCTTATTGCTTTGGTCGAAAAGGTCGCACATACCGCCGACCTGACTGTCTAAGGTGGCGCGGTAAATACTAATGGTTTCGTATTCGTAGTCGTCGGGATTTTTATTATACCGACGCTCTGCTTCTTCTTTTGCTTTCTCCAAAGAGGAAAAGATGCCGTAATCGTATTCATCTTTTCTTTTTGAGTAACTGTTGATCGTACCAACTGAGGAATCCTTCTTGCTTTCGTTCCCTTTCGTACCATTCTTGTAAGTGGAATCCCATAATTGCTCCTGAGTCATGGCGATTGACTAAAATTCGCTTTCCTGATTGAGTGTAAAACTCATTCATTCCGTTATCATGCCAATGTGAGAAATGTTCCCCGATTGACGCGCAGTATTCGTGTATCTCCTTCATTTCTTTCGTGAGCAAAAGCCTATGATGGGATAAAGCGCCAACATTATCATCCACAAGTAAAACAGTGGAGTTGGCACCAAAACGTAATCTATCCCATCCTTTATTATATGAGTCGCGGCGAATGTCATTTTACTCGATGGCTAAATGCGTTAATTTCCGGCTTTATTGTGTACATTCTGTCCCACAATTCTTCTTGGTCTATTAGGACAGGGGGAGTCGGTGTTTTTAACCATCCCGCAGGTTGAGTAAAGTAAGGAGCGCCCTTATTAGGAGGCCACCATATTCTCAACCCATTCTCGAAAAGCATATCCACCGCTCCGGCAATGTGAGTGCATTTGCAGTTCATTTAGTCTCTGAGAAGTTCTTCGATTGTGGTTGCCGCATCCCATCCATCCTCAAAACATTGCCTCATGTGCCGCCCCTCTCCAAACACGAGCGGTTTCAAAGTCGTGTCTCCCGTTTGTTGTTTCTTCTTTTCGCATTGCCGTTTGGCTTCTGCATTAACGCTTGCGATAAAATCGGAGTAGGACATAGGAGAGAGGGTTCGCGTTAATATACGTTTAAGAAACGTTTTTGTCAAGCCCGATTATTGTTCAATTAGGACGCAGATTTCTTCTTTATCAGAAAGGCGGTAGCCAAAAAGGGTTGAAACTTTCGTGCCACTTTGGAGTTCGCCACTAATGCCGGAAGTAATTTCCACTTGCAGGAGATACTGTATCTGCGCCAACGCAAGTTCTCCCGTGGCACACTCAGGAACGTAGAAAAACCGCTGTTTTGTTTCCTGCATCGTGCCAACGTAAATTCGCTTTAGGTTTGGTTCAACCGGCAGCGAATCCAGTTTTGTCATTACTTGTGGGAGAGTCATACTACTTTAATGGTTGTTCCATCCACGCTTTTAACGTTTTGGATTTGGAAGATGAATTGCTCATGGCTATCCGCATCCAATACGCCAAACCACTCAGCTTGGCGTTTTTGCAGCTTACCAACGTACTTTTCTTTTCCACTATAAGGGCGGGAATACGAAACAGTTACTTGCTGCCCCGCCTCCCATAATTATTGTCGGTCGAGGTCAATGACTTTTACTTCCCCCGTGGTGGCAACAACGCACCCCCGGCGAATAGTAACGGTAGGAATTACAGGCTTCGGTTGTTCTTTCGGACGTACGAAGTTGACGGTATCGTGCCGGTGCGTGCAGTGCCCGACATTTGTAACCGTGAGAATGTAAGCCGCAAACTTACGACGCTTATCAGGTGTTTCAAATTCCATTACTTGCGTCCTTTCTTGTTGGTTTTGCGGCGGCGAACGCCTTTTTGTTTGCTGAGAAGGTTGGCGCGGGCTTCGGGTTTGGTTTTTCCCCATGCAGATTCTTTCCCGGAATAGGCGAACCACCCGTTCTTGCTGTGATGGTAGCCAATATCTTTCGTGGCCCGCAGTTCCGGTGTGGGAAACTTTTCCGCAAACGCACGCGACCCGAAATCTCCGGGCATGGTCCATAGATCATCGAAACTTTTGAGAATCCAATTATAGAAGTCTTCCCCGTCCCGCAGGTTGAGAAGAAGAATTTGCGCGACTTCTTTTCCCTCCGCGTCTTGGACAATGACCGCATGATCGCCTTCCCGTCCTTCACGAACGGAGGCGGATGCGCCTTTAAGTGGAGGACGCATCATGGGGTTTGACGATGCTGAATTGATCGTTTCGGCGAGTTCGGCAGCGTAAGCCTTAATACTCCACCGATTAGGAGAAGTTCCCCAACTTAGTTCGATGAACGTGGTAAGCGTCCAAAGCAGTGTGTTGTCGTTACTTTTGGTTTTGATTTCAAAGAGATCGTGCATAATAGGAGAGAGCTGGCGCTAAGATAACTCAAGAAAACTTTACTGTCAAGACCAAAGTAATAGTTCCTGACAAAGAAACGGGCCGCGCCCGGAGAATTACTTCCCGAGCGCGGCCCAAAGATGCCGATGAAAAAGAAATTAAGTAATGAAGAGGATTAGTATTTCATGGTGAAAAGGAGGTGCCGGTTGGTTGTATGAGGTTTTTGGCTGTGCTCCCTGACTTTGTAGTCAAACGGGTACAGGTGCTTATGTTTGAATTCCCACAGCCTTCGGAATGTTGGTCGCTAACCGTAGTCGTGTTGTTTCATAGAAGTATCGCCGTTTCGTGACGATGGTGAAGACAAATTAAAGGGTTTCCAATGCGCGTACTTGTTTCTTTAGGGCGGCGGACGGATGCAATTCATGCGGTAAGAGTTCCGGGTTGAATTTCTTATTTTGTTTTCTTGGAGGCGGATACTTCGTTAAAGTAGCTAGAAGAATGGAATCATGTGGCGACGTATAGGTTGTGGGGCGGGGTGCGTTACCGCCTCCGGTTTCGTGCATGAGGCCCGGCGCTTAGAAAATGCGCGGGGCGGGAGACGCGGCAATTAGTCGGGCGGATACTTCCGGCCAGATACTCAGACGAGCCGCGTGTGGAGACACCGTTTTATTTAGGGGAGCAACGGAGAAAAACCACAAAAGCCTTTTGTTTATGGGACAAAAGATAAACCCGTGCCGCTGTTGTTGTGTAGGTTTGCGGTGAAGTTACTGCTCGCTCGCGTTTTTGAAAACGAACCCGCGAGCCATCCCGATTCTTTCTTCGGGGGAGAAAGTAACCGCCGTTTCAGGGGGTTTCCCTTTCAGGTAGGCTCTTTCTTCGCTTTGTTTGACGTAAGTAAATCCGCCGTGGGTGAACTCACTTCCGATTTGAATGATGGAGAATTTCATAGGATAGAAAGCTAACGGAACCAATTCCTACTTCATCGCCCCCAAATCCTGAAAAGGGGGTTTACATAGTTACGTTTCCTGTCCGTCACTACTCCGCCGTTATTCCGTTATATTTGCCGGAGAGTCTGGAACAAGGATGATTAAGCAAGCCGCGCCGGAATCCAAACGCCCTTAAGGCGGGGCGGGCGACTTGACAGAGGAAATCGGCAGTTGGGTTTTCTACTATTAGTTCCCACAAGACTTACGTACTGCCAAAATTATTTGAGCGGAAAGGACTTAATTTGCGTGCCCTTCTAACATTTCGTATCTTACGTTTCCTGCTCGCGCCCTACTGTTTAGTGAAGGGCTTGACGCTCTAGTGATGGTAGCCACGGGAGTTGCGACCGTAAGGGATTTCTCCCCGCACCTGACCCTACCATTTCTTCTTCCCTCGTTCCTAAAACATCCTGCCGCAGCATTTTGTCCGGACATTGCTCGCATTTAGAGAAAGGAGCCGAGGGTAGAAAATCATATAGGGCGGGGATGTCGAATCGTATATACGAACCGCAATAAGCACTTTTTACGCGCTTTCATCCCCGCCCTGTTTTTTAATTCCCGATTACTATTCTTAGGCTGACGCTTTATCGGGGTGAGCGTGGCTTATTCACTTCTTACGGGTACCGTGGTTTTATCCGTTCGCCGCTAGGTATGCAGAGTGACCAGCATATTGCAGAGCAGTTACTCTGCGAAATTACTTTGTGGGGGAGGGGCGCGGTATTTTACCTACGGCGAGTCTCTCCACTCGCTTTACCCCTCCCCCGTTATTTCTTGAGTATCAAAGGCCCCCTCGGTTTTTAGTATCTTGCAGGTAACACCGGGCGTACCCGGGCCGCTCAACATCACGTTGGCAGTAGCCTTATTATTTACTCAGTGCCAGGAAACTTGTTTTTACTTTTATGAAAAGAAACCCCGTAGGGAAAGAAACGAGTGCCCGCCTATTAACTCTTACGAGCCAGTGAGACATTGGGCGACCGCTTGATGCGCGGATGAGTTCTTATACATTTACAATATACACCAAGAAAAACTTTCTGTCAAGGACAGAAAAACTAATTCTTCCGAGTGATGATAAAGAGCAACACAACAATGTAGAAGTTGGCGGCTACTCCTACCGGCACTTTACTTAGCGGCATGTTTAGTACTTCCGCCGCGCCGCTGTTGGGAAAGAAAGTCCCGATGCAGATAAGGACGATGACGGCGATAAAGAGCAGCACCGTCATGATAATGTCAACAAGGTCTTTCATATTTCAGCAGAGTTTGTGATGGGTGGGTTGGCGGATACTTCTTTTCCCCGTAAGGACAAGGCATCCAATAGAAGCGAGAATTAAAGCCACACCGCCGAGAACGCAGGTGACACACATTTGAAGGTCGGTGAAGTTTTGCATCAGATTTGTTCCAGTTCCCGGAGGGTGTAGAAAGAAGTGTGTTGGTTCCCCACAGCGGAGACTTTGTAACCAAACCACCGGGCAGGGCAGACTTGAAAGTCCTTACCGCCGTTCTCTGAAAGGAAACATCCGTTGCAGAGTTCTTCGTGGGATTCGAGGCGGCGGAATTGTTTGTTCACCGTTTCCTGTTCATGCACCACTTTGATTTCGGCGAGAACTTCGTCCTTCATGGAAAGAACGGTAACTGTCTGCCGTTCCGAAGAAAGGTTCATCCGGAAATCTCCTTGCAGGAGGGTATCGAAAACGGTTTCGCAGAGGGTGGCGACTCCCATTGCAGCGGTGTGAAGGGTTTCGTACTGCACACGTTTTGCAGCATCAGCAATCCGTTGAGCGGTGGATTGCCATTCTTCACTGAGGCCGGATTGAACGCGAAAAGAAAAGATCATAGAGGTGGAGAGAGGTTGAGAGTTAAGATAGAACTTTGGCGAAACCTTCGCGCAGTCGGTCGCTGATAGACATTTTGCCGTCGAGGAAATTGTCGTCCGCATCTTGGGCGAGGACGTGTACTTTCCTGCCCAACCTATCAAAGTATTGGAGGATTACTACTGCGTCCAAATCTTCCTCTAAATAGAAATTCGCCCGGTCAAAGTAAGAGCAGTTGGAGATTTGCGGGAGAAGGGTGGGCGGCATTTCTTCTATCGGAAGCGCCAAGTACCCATGCCCAGGAGTGGAGTAGAAATTGAGTCGGAGGTCTGTCATGGCCAAGATTTAGTAAAATTGGGATATACTACGTAGTGATCGTTCCGTAGTGCGATGGTGAGACTGTGACAGAAAATAGGAACGGCATTAGGAGATTTGTTCTCCAAGAAACGCCAGGTTTCGATTTCATCGTAGTCGGCGTAAACTACTTCTTTGAGCTTTTCAAGAGCCGCCGCTTCGCCGATAACTTGGCAGTCACGTTGGTACTGAGCGAGAGTTGCGCCCCCATCCGTTGCACCAATGACAATTCCAGTCCCCAACGAAAGTTCGTTTACGTCCCGCCACGGAGGATTTACTTCCGCAGCGATAGGAAACGCCCGCACTTTCGCAAGCGGGAAGGGAAGTTCAATGTTCATTTTCTTTATCAACGTGGTGTTGCATTACATTAACCGCATGGTCATTGCGGACCCGTGTTTGATAGTATTCGAGGGAAATATACTTATTCAAACTTTCCTCGTCGTGAGTTTTAAGAAGTTCCTGAGCTTGCTTCAAAGCCATGAGAGAAAAATTGTCGTGCTCCCGGCGTTCCGCTTCTTCTTGAATAACCACCTGCCTCATAAATGTCCCCGTGCCAATAGCACTAAATAGACAACTTAAAAGTGCGGTTATGATTATGTTGATGGTAGAGGTTTTCATTTGAAATTTACCATACTTTTTGCACATTATGGTGTATAAAGAGATATGGCTAAGATTATAAAAAACGAATGTGAGTGTGGAGAACTGAAAGACGAACGTGCTAAACTGTGTAGAAAATGTTGTTTTCCTAAAAATGAGGCAGCTACTATCACCGAGAAGGTTTGCACAGCCTGTAAGGAACTACTCTCCACAGATAAGTTTAGAAAACGCAGGGGAACAGAACGCTTACGTTCTCACTGTATTTCTTGTGAAAACGATTACTGTCGTAATCGTGCGAGACAATACAAAGTGAATCCGTGGGAGCTTAAAAAGCATAGTCCTGAAAGTGTTGCCCATAACTTCAACCGTAGCGTTATTCGTAGCAGGCTGCGTAAAATGGGGGCTAAGGAGGAAAACCTAGAAGAGTTACTTACTCTTTACTTTGACCAAGAAAATTGTCCCATTTGTTCTAGGAAAGTGCAAGAATTAGATAAACGCCTTTCCATTGACCATTGCCACACCACAGGTAAAATCAGAGGATTTCTTTGTAGTAACTGTAATGCGGCTCTAGGATATTTAAGGGATGACCCACACGCAATCAGTAATTTACTTTCCTACGTCCAAACCAACGGATACTTAAAGTAACCCGTAGGACTCGGCACAAATCGGCCCGTATCCCCTCTCCACCGAATCATCAGCCGTGAGGGTGCGAGCGCAGAAGCAGCAGTTACTTGTTTTCTTTCCGTATTCGATGGCGATTTCTTTGGGGTTCGCGGCGAAACGGGCGAGGAACGGAGTATAAATCTCAAAACCGCCTTTGACCACGTAAAGTCCTTCTTTCGTGACTTTCCCCGCATACTCGCCAGCGACTTTTACGTATGTCGCGCCCGGATTGTTTCCGTTGTCGGGGGCGGGGGAAAGGATGATTTGCTTCCCGTTTTCCGCCAACAGGCGGATTTTCGGATGAACGAGTTTAGTCTTGGCGTGGGCGAACATTGCCGCCACTTGGGAGAAGTCCAACGCCTCACCCTTTTCTTCCGGGCGTTTTACTTCTTCGCCCCGTTCCCTTGCGAGTTGTTCACCAGCGAGACGGAAAATCCATTCCCGTTGTTTGTCGGAGGGGTGCAGGCAGCTTCGCAAACTTTGCGTGAAACTGTTTGCATTTGGGATGCGGAAGAGAATAACACGAGCTTCGGCGAGATTGTTCATGGCATTGGAGAGTAGTATTGGCGCGCCAACACTACACCAAGAAAACTTTCTTGTCAAGCTCGAAAAACTTTTACTTGTAGTTCTCCATATTCATCCTGGCGAGCCTTGCGCGTCGGTCAGTTTGAGCGCCGAGAATAACGGCGGCGATTACTACTACGCTGAGAAAAGCAGCGACGACCACCCAAAACCACCAGGGCAGAAAGTAGATCATGAGGGCCAGGATGGCGAGAAGGATAATGGCGGGAGTGTTCATTTTTTGATGGGTGAAAAGAAAACGCAGAGAAGCATGGTCATCAGGATGATGGCCCCGAACGCAGTGAAGGGAAGTCCCTTACTGAGACAGAAGAAGAAAACTGCCAAGCACGGCAGAACGATAGCGGCGAATATGGATGTGTCTTTCATCGTAGGATATAGATAATGAGCGAGATTGTTACTCCCAACAGCAAGCCGTATGGGAACGATTGAATGAAAATCATGGGCCATTTCATGCGAGTACGGCGTCTAAGCGTTTCTTTGCAAGAGCAGCATCCCCGGCTAAAAGAACCCACTCGCTGCCGGACGTTTCTCTCTTCTTTAGTTCTTCTTTAAGAGATTCGTAAGTCTGACGAAGTTGCTCAATTTCGGGGGATGTTTTGACTCCGAAAATCCCGCCGGGTTTATAGTCCGGTATTTCTTCCGGACCCTTGGGTTGACGGTACTGTGCCTTGGGACGAATGAAAATCCATTCCTCCCGTTGGTTTTCCCAATCTTTCGGATTGTCAATGACGCTCCAATAATCTTCTCCTTCTTCGGGGTTATTCTCCATCGTCAAATCCCCAGGTTGGAGCGGGTCCGTTTCGTCAAGGATTATATACCTCGCCTCCGGAAAGGTGCAGGTAATCCCCAAACGTCCGTATTCTTCCCCGCGCAGTTCTTCCAAGTGCTGAAAGTCTGCCGCTTTCTGCAAACCTTCCGCAAATCCCTGAACCGCGTCGTAGTCGGTTTCAAAAACGATTGCCTGGAACTGTCTGAGTTGTGGTGTGATTTTCATGGCAGTACATAATGATGGGGTAGCGCGGTGAAACACTACCCTATCATAACTTTTCTGTCAAGAAGAAACTTACTTACATTCCATTTGGGGATATTCCTTCCCAAAGTAATCGGACACCCTGAATTGTTGGCGGCTGTAGTTGTCCCTGAACTTCTGTCGGAAGGGATTGTAGTTGTCGGGTAGTGATTGAATTGAGCTACATAGTTCGTAGTAGCTTTGCCTTGAGCCAGTAAAGACAAAGCCCTCATATCCTTCTGGCAGTTCTCCATCTTCCGCCCATTTATTGTACACGTACGTTTTGCCGTCATAGCGTACGGTTTTTATAAATGTTCCTTGTTGGGTAGTCTCTGCCGCTTCTTGGTCGAAGTAAAATACAGCTTGCATAGGGGATTTTGTTTACGCGCCGCGAACTTCCAACACTCCGAGCATACGAAAGTCCGTGCCTTCGATTGATTCAAACTTAGAACCGTGGTAGTGCCCGAAGAACCACTTCTTCGGTCTCACTTTTTCCCACAGGGAGTCGAGGATTTTCCTGCCCGCCATCGCGTCAGTTTTCACAGGATTGTCAGGATCATCCCAAAGTCTGCTACTATCGTAGCCAGTAAAGGTAGGGGCGTCGTGAGTAACCACTATATCTATCTTTCCGAAGACTCCAAAGTCGGCATCCCCGAAAGGTTGAATTGCTTCGTCCGGGAAGTAATCGTAGCCTTCCTTGCGGAGTTTTCTGTCAATAGAAATAGCCCCGCCGACGAAAAGAACTTTTTGACCTTCGATTCCCCTTGTGGTGTAGTCTGCCAAAAACTCAAGGTGCGTGTGGGCTTTGTAGGGAAACTTCGAGGGGTCATCGTGATTGCCGCGAATCCCCAAAAACCTGAGATTTCTTGATTTGAGCCACGCCCCGAGATTGACAAGGTAGAGTTGTTCTTCACCCCAATCACCCCTAAGATTTACCCCCATATCCCCAACACAAATAATCGTGTCGTTTTCGAGGTCGTAAGAACGAATGAGCCGTTCCACCTTTCCCCATTCTCCATGAAAGTCGCCGAGAAAAATCATTGTATTGGTGCGTAAATTGGTTTTCTCCATCCGTACTTTTCTTTGACGAATGGGTTTATTAGGTCGGGTTTGCGTTCTTCTACTTCCCCGATAATTTCACCATCGGGGTGAGTATCGAGCCATTTTTGTGCCCCGTTCATGTGAAAGTAAAGGTTGCTGGCAGCGTGCCATACTCCATCAATCATCACCACGTAAACGGGATACCCTTGTGTCATTAACTCCACTTCGCTGAATACAGCGACCATCTTACTTTTCATTTGAGCGGTTCTTTTTCTGTCTGTCCTGTTGCGATACTACGACACGCCGCGCCCATTGCAGCCACTCCCCACCGATGGGTAAGAATGTTTGAGTGACTAATATCCGACAGGAAACAGGTAATGCAATGGTCCCGCGCAAATTGCAGGTGAGCATCCTGGACTTCCAAGCCCGGAATAAGGTCAGCGATGGTAACTTGTTCGTACGCCTTCCAACGGCGATTGATTCCGGTATTACGGAAAACTTGAATTACAAGAGGTTCTTTGGCGGAATCTTCTTCGATTCTTTGAGCAACGGGGACTTTACTGCATCCCCGCAGACTTACCACAGAGATAGATTGGAAAGGCCCTTGCACAAAGTAATGCAGTTCTTGGCGCAGCCGCCCGTTTGAACGGTAAAGGTCATCCAAATTAGGTTGGAGCCAATACCGCCCGCTGAAACTGTTGTGAAGGAGATTGAGATTTCCACTACACAGGGAACGCCCGTTGGAAAGGAAATTCATAGTGGAAATGCAGTCCACTTCTCCAAACCCCTTAGTTTGTTCGGGGTAGGTTTGTTCGTTGATAGGGTGATACCCAGGGAAAAGACGAGCGTAATCCGCATTAGTAAGGGATGCAGCACAGTCAGGGGCGAAAGTAGGGACAGAATGAACTGCCACCGTGTCTGCATTTTTACCTGCCGCTTCGAGAGTCCGCCGAGCGTAGTTTGCAGCAATATCGTAGAAATGGTACCCTGAGTGGCTGGCTTTTCCTTGCCCCTTATTTACTCCGTGGTATTCAATGTCAAGGTGTTCTTGGGGAGTTCTCCATTGACCGTCGGCGTGGGTGCCTTGAAAGTGTGTGAGCGGGCATCCCGTGAAAGCGGATACTTCTTGGAGTTTGTCCAAGATGTAAAGAAAAACGGGGTGATACCGCCGTTGAACCATGACTTCAAAACTGTTTCCATGTATCCTGTTCGACCGCTCATACATTCCGCACAGGATATAATACTCCAACATGAACTGCTCGACCGCTTCCGGATTCACAGACACATTTTTAGGAGCGGTGAGGGGTTTGTCCGCCAAGATATTCAATCCCAAGTGCATCGCTGCCTCAAAGTATTCCATTCTGTCTTCCGGCGGAGTGCTGAGAATAATCCCCGTCAGTGCAAATTCCTGTTTTAGATTGGTTAAAAAGTTCAGCACTTCTTCTTTACTCATTCCTTTGGGGAGATAAATACGCGCCGGGCGGGTTTCGTCCGGGAACTTTGCGCAGTAGGCTTCGATTTTTGGGCGTTCGAGGCTATTTTCCAAATCCACGCACACTTTCAACCTCGGGTTTTTATGCCGGAGAAAGTAACTCACATAGCAGGAGCGGCCATATTGACCAGCTCCAATCAGGGCGATGTTTCCTGTGTTTTGCATTTTGTGGGCAGTTTGATATGATGGGGTGGGCCGAAAACCCTTTGGAGGTTGCGGCGAATCTGTTCTTCTTCTTCGAGAGAGAGTTCTTTAGGCGGAATTACCTTGGGAGCTTTCTTGTTAAGCATGTTGAAAAGGCAGGTTGGCGAATGTCCAAAACGTCAACTGCTGCGTGTAAAATTTTTGGACTTTTTCTCCCCACCCATTTTGGGTGCTGTGGAAAGTAACGCCGTGGTCCGTGGAACTGAAACACATGGAATTGAGAGTTTCACGGGGAAGCATTTGACGAAAGACAGGAGTAACCTGCGGAATTTCTTCAATCCAAATTTCGATGACAAGATCGCCAGCATGGCGAATGTCCACACAGCGGGAGCCGATGGTAGAATTAGCCTTGCACTCACCGTTGAACGGAAAGGTATTTGCCCACCGTTTCTGAAACAGAGCGGGAAATCCGTTTATCATTCCCCGCTCGCCTACTGCGGAGAATTCTTTTTGAAGTTCTTTGACGATAAACGCCGCAATATCGTCCCATCCGTTGTTTCTTTTATTGTGAGAGTAGAGAAT